>NZ_JBFAIU010000196.1:0-14026 GCF_040654855.1 Asanoa sp. NPDC050611 | reverse complement strand
TAGGTACTGCCGATCGGGGCCGCCGCGTTGGCGTTGTAGTAGCCCGCCACGTCGGCGACGATGTGCGTGCCGAGGCTCTGCTGGTAGATGTTGAGCCCTGACGGTCCTGATGGTGATCGTCTGCGCCGCGTGGGGCATCCGCTGCCTGCGCCGGATGCCGGACGTGACGTTCCGGTTCGGGCTGAAGCCCACCCAGACCCAGCCCGCCTAGCTCGCCGCCGGCGGCCTACCGGGCGCTGCTTTCGGGCCCTTGGCGGCCGGTGCGCGCATAGCATCCCGAACCGCGCCAAAGTCGTTGTCTGAATCGATGCGCGGCGTGGCTTTCGCCTGCATGCAATCGTATGACCGCATCGCACGCGGTAACCTGCACGGCATGGCTCCCCCGCCGCGCCCGCGCCGGCCCAAGACCGAGAACGCGGGCGAGCAGCCGGCCCCGCGCCGGTCCGTCCCGACGATGCAGGACATCGCCGCCGCGGCCGCCGTCTCGCAGAGCACCGTCTCCCGCGTGCTCAGCGGCGTCGAAACCCGCGTGCCGATCGCGCCGGCGACCCGGGAGCGGGTCATCCAGGCCTCGCGGCGGCTCGGTTACCGGCCCAACCCGCTGGCCCGCGGGCTGCGCGGCGCGTCGACCAACCTGATCGGCGTGGTCGTCCGGGACTTCAGCGACCCGTTCTTCGCCGAGGCGATCGAGGCGCTGGTCAAGGAGTCGATGGGGCACGGCTACAACGTCGTCCTCGGCCACGTCCACCCCGGGCTGGAGGAGGCGATCCCGCTGACCTCCGTGCTCGAGACCCGGCACACGGACGCGATCGTGGTGCTCGGCGACGTGCGCGTGCACCCACAGCTCCTGGACGACCTGCGCAGCTCCCACGTGCCGGTGGTGGCGCTCTGGCAGGGCACCAGCCCGCTCGAGTTCCCGAGCGCCGACACCGACGACCGGGCCGGCATCCAGGCGGGTCTCGCCCACCTGCGGTCCCTCGGCCACCGGCGGATCGCGTTCCTGAGCGCGGAGCTGCCGGGCGATTTCTGGGTACGCGAGTCCGCGTACGCCGACTTCATGACCGACCACCTCGGCGGCGTGCCCGACGGCTACCTGCAGCGGTGCCCCAACACGATGGCCGGCGGCGACGCCGCCCTGCGCCGGCTGATGGCCCTGCCCGAGCCACCGACCGCGGTCGCCACCTCGACGGACCTGATCGCCGTCGGGGTGCTGCACGCGGCACACAGCGTCGGCGCGACCGTGCCGGGCCGGCTCTCGGTGGTCGGGTTCGACGACATCCAGATCTCGAGTCACACCGTGCCGGCCCTGACCACGTCCCGGATGCCAACGGCGAAGATCGTCAGCCACGCGGTCAACCTGGCCGTGACCCTGGCCCGCGACCCCGACGCGGGGCGCACGCCCGCTTTGGAGATCTTCAAACCGGAGCTGATCGTCCGCGAGTCGACGGCCCGCCCACGCCGCCGCTGAGCGCGGACACCACCACGACCGCCCGGCCCCTGATGCGGCCGGACCGCAAGCGGCCATGCCGCCGACCACAGCCGCCCACGCCGCCGTTGAACGCGGGCGGCAAGGCGTCGCTTCGGCCATGATGCGACCGGTCCTGGCGTTGGTCATCCAGCAGGCGGCGGCCCGCCCGTGTCATCGCCACCCGTCGGGAGCCAGACCCGCATCCCGCCGGCGCCCCGGTTGGCCCAGGCGAAATACGGGATCGCCGGGACCGTGCCCGTCGGTGCGAGCGGCACGTCGAGTCCCACCACTCCCGCACCCAGGTCGGGTCGCGGCACGGTGACCGCCTCCCGGTCCGGGGCGCACCGCAGGTCCTCCAGCACCACGCCGGCCGGCAGGTCGGCCGACTCGACACAGTAGACGATCGGGCCGCGCTCGAAGGCGACGCAGCCGCGCACCGCGTCCACCCGAGGGTCGGGCGCAGTGCGCCGCACCGGCAGCGCGAGGTCGAGGGTCACCCGTTCGCCGGGCTGCCACCCGCGGGTCAGGTGGGCGTAGCCGGCCGCCACCGGGGCGGGCTCCGAACCCGCCACCGACAGCGTCGCACCGGCACACCACCCCGGCACCCGCAGCGACAGCGTCCACGGCCCCGCCGACGACGACCGCACCACCTCGACCACGACCCGCCCCTCCCACGGATATCCGGTGTGCACGGTCACCGCGCCGGCCGGGGAGCGGACCTCCGCCGTGGCGTACTGGTGGATCTGCAGACCGCTGTCGTCGCCGGTCGCCAGGTACTGCGGCCACGAGCTGAGCAGCCGCATCAGGTTGGGTGGGCAGCAGGCGCACGCCTGCCACGGCATCCGCTGGTTGTGCCCCGCCGGCTCGAACGTGCGGTGGGTGCGGCGCTGCAGCGGGTTGACGTAGAAGAACTCCGTGCCGGACCGGGACAGCCCGGACAGCACGCCGTTGTGCATCGCGCGCTCGATGTCGTCGGCGTAGCCCGGCTCGCCGGTGGCCAGCAGCAGCCGCCAGGCCAGCAGGACGCTCGCGATGGCCGCGCAGGTCTCGGCATAGGCCCGGTCGGGCGGCAGCTCGTAGGGGTCGCCGAAGGCCTCGTCGCGGTGCCGGCTGCCCAGCGCGCCGGTCAGATAACGGCGCGTCCGCACCATGTCGTCGTAGCGGCGCCGCACCGCGGCCAGCAGGGCGTCGTCGCCCCGCTCGACGGCCACGTCGACAGCGCCGCAGTCGAGGTAGAGCTGCCGGACGGCGTGCCCCGCCACCTCGGTCGCGGTCCGCACCGGGGCGTGGTCCTGCCAGTACGCCGGCCCGAACCGGCCGTCGCCCAGCAGCCCGTGCCCGCGCAGGTCGAGCATCCGGGCGGCGAGCGCCAGGTGGCGCCCCTCACCGGTGACCCGGGCCAGCTCGACCAGCGCCATCTCGATCTCGGGGTGGCCGTCGATGCCGTCGCGACCGCTCTGCTCGCCGAGCGCGGCGTCGGCGTGGTCGACGGCCCGGGTGGCGATCCGCAGCAGCCGGTCGTCGCCGAGGGCCCGGTGCCAGGCGATCGCGGCCTGCACGAGGTGGCCGACGCAGTAGAGCTCGTGGCCCCAGGCCAGGTCGCGGTAGGGCTGCCCGTCGCGCAGGACCTGGACGAAGCTGTTGACGTAACCGTCGGGGCGCTGGGCCGCGGCCACGACGCCGATCGCCTCGTCCGCCGCGGCCGCCAGCTCCGGGTCGGGTGCGGTGCCCAGCTCCCAGCCGACCGCTTCGAGCCACTTGTAGACGTCGGAGTCGAGGAACGGCAGCACCGCGCCGCCGGAGTCGGCACTGGCCCGGTACTCCGCCGCCGCGCCGGCCGCCATCCGGAGGTTGTCGAGCGTGCCGACCTTGCGCAGCTGCGCGTACCCGTGCGGGATCGTGCGTTCCCTGTTGGTCCGCAGCCGTTCCGCCCAGAGTCCATCGTGGATCGTGACGTCGACACCGCCGAGCGGTCGCAGCCGGGAGGCGGTCGGCAGCACAGTCATTTGACAGCTCCGCTCATCAGACCGGACACGTAGTAGCGCTGGAGCAGGAGGTAGACGGCCACGCACGGGATGACGGAGATGGTGATGCCCGCCTGCAGCATGCCCCAGTCGGTGCCGCCGAGGCTGGTCTCCGTGCGGGCCGCCGCGAGCACCAGCGGCAGCGTGAACTTCGAGCTCTTGCTCATCATCACCAGGGCGCCGAGGAACTCGTTCCAGCTCATGATGAACGCGAACAGGGCGACCGTGACCACGGCCGGGACGGTCGCCGGCAGGAACACCCGGCGCAGTGCCTGCACAGACGATGCACCGTCCACGATGGCCGCTTCCTCGAGCTCCCGGGGCACGGCGGCGAAGCTGTTGCGCAGCACGTACAGGCTGAACGGCAGTTGGATCGCGGTGTGCACGACGGCGAGCCCGACCAGCGAGTTGGTCAGGCCGACCTTCGCGAACATCAGGAACATCGGGGTCAGCAGCGCCTGGTACGGCACGATCAGCGCCAGCAGGAGCACGACGAAGATGACCTCCTTGCCCGGCACGGGGAACCGGGCGAGGCCGTACGCCGCCGGGACGGTGAGCACCAGCGTGAAGACGATCGTCAGCACCGCCGTCCACAAGCTGTTGAACAGGTACACCGGCAGACCTTGCTGGTAGTTCCACAGCCGGTCGTAGCTGTCCAGGCTGAACGCGTCCGGCCACCACGTCGGCGGTGACGCGGCCGCCTCCGCCGTCGGCTTCAGCGAGGCGAGCACCGAGAAGACCAGCGGCAGCAGCATCACCGCGCAGAGCGCGACGCAGACCGCGGCGACGAGATAGCGGTGCCTTCTCATTCGTGGCTCCGGCGGGTCAGCAGGAGCTGGACGACGGTGAACGCGAGGATCGTCAGCGCCAGGATCATCGAGAGCGCGGCTCCGTAGCCCAGTTTGAGGTAGGGGAACGAGTTCAGGTAGACGAAGAACACGGAGGTCGCCGTCTCGTTCTGTGGTTGGCCGGCGGTCATGATGTAGAACTGGTCGAAGGCCAGCAGCGAGCCGATCACGCTGAGCAGGGTGACCAGCAGGACGGTGCGCAGTGTCAGCGGCAGCACGATCCGGGTGACCCGCTGCCGGGCGTTGGCGCCGTCGACCAGGCTCGCCTCCGTCACGTCCGTGGGTATCGCCTGGATCGCGCCGACGAACAGGATCATGCCGAAGCCGATCACCTTCCACACCACGGACGCGATGATGGCCAGGTTGGACCGGTCGGCGTCGACGCCGAGCCAGACGACCGGGTCGCCGATCACGCCGAGGGCCTGCAGCGCCTTGTTGACGAACCCGAAGTCCGTGCTGAACAGCCAGTACCAGAGCAGGCTGGAGACGCCGAGCCCGATCACGACCGGCGTGAACACCACCGTGCGGGTCAGCCGGCGCACCGGCGAGTTCCGGGCGAGCAGCAACGCCAGCAGGTAGCCGCCGACGATCAGGATCGGCGTGATGATCAGGGTGTACTCGAGCGTGAACCCGAACGACACCCAGAACTGCCGGTCGTCGAAGGCCCGCGTGTAGTTGTCGAAGCCGACCCAGCGCGGCGGCGTGATCAGCGACCAGTTGTGCAGCGACATCCAGGCCATCTGTACCAACGGATAGACCGTGAAGACGAGCACGAACAGCAAGGCCGGGCCGATGTACGCGAGCCCGACCAAGCTGTTCTTCCGGGTTTGGCGCACCATCAGCCCTGACTGGCCACGTTCTTCATGGCGGTCTTGGCGTCGGCGATCACCTTGTCGAGGTCTTCGTCGGAGTAGTAGGCCTTCTGGAGCATCTGCAACCACGGCCCCTGCGGCGAGTTGATCTGCTCGAAGAACGTCAGCGTGTACGGCGTGCGCCCGACCTCGAGCGCCTTCGCGACGTCCTGGACGAGCGGCTCCGCCTCGAAGTACTTGTTCTTCGTCATGTCGGTGCGGGTCGTCAGGTTGAGCGCCTTCGCGTAGACCTCGACCTGCACCTCGTCGGAGAGCAGGAACTTCATGAAGTTGACCGCGTCGGCCACCCGCTCGCTGCCGCGGGGCACCACGACGAGGTCGCCGCCGATGAACGACGCCGAGGAGTTCGGCGAGGCGCCGGGCAGGAGCCCGATGCCGAACTTCATCTTGGGGTTCTGCTGCCGGGCCAGCGTGATGTTGAAGTTGCCGGTGCCCATCATGCCGACCTTGCCGGTGCCGAACTGCAGGTGGAACGTCTCACCGTTCTCGGCGCGGTCGCCCTGGTGGACGTTGCCGGCCTTGACCATGTCGCGGGCGAACTGCAGCACCTGCTTGACCCCGTCGCCGGTGAGCGGCTCGTCGTTGCCGTCGACCGCCTCGATCTTCGCGCCCGACGCCCACATCAGCGGGCCGACCGTGAAGATGTTGCAGCCGGCGCAGTTGCCGGGCAGGTAGTAGCCCTTGATGTCGCCGCCGAGCGCGGTGATCTTGTCGGCGTACTCCCGGAGCTCCGTGAGGCTCGTCGGCGGCTTCTCCGGGTCGAGCCCCGCGCGGGCGAACAGGTCCTTGTTGTAGAACAGCGCGGAGACGTCGGCGTAGAGCGGCACGCCGTAGAGCCGCTCCTCGAACGTCGCCACCGTCATGTGGCCCTTGCTCGCGGTCGCCAGCTCCGGCCAGCTCTTGATGCGGTCGGTGAGGTCGACGAGCTGCTGCGCCTTCTCGAACTGCGGCGCGTAGATCAGGTCCATGCCCATCAGGTCGGGCACCTCGCCGGAGGCGATGCCCTGGGCGATCTTGCCGACCATCTCCGTGTGCGGGATGTACGTAAGGTTGATCTTGCAGTCGGGGTTCTTCTTGTTCCAGGCCTCGACCAGCAGATCGACCATCTGCTTGTTGCCGCCCGAGCGTTCCCACATGGTCAGGTCGCCGCTGCTCGCGCACGACGTCGTGGCGGGCTGGACGGCTTCGTTCTCGGTCGGCTCCTCGGTGCCGGAGCTGCACGCCCCGACCAGTGCCAGTGTCGCCAAGGCGGCCAGGACAGGCCGCCAGGAACGGGTAACCATCTCGCCTCCTCCGTGTCGAGGGGGTCCCGGAGGCCTTCGACAGAGGCGGACGACCACCTGTGGGGCCTCCGGTAAGCCGGCACGCTACCCGTGACCGCATACGATTGCACTCATTCGTTTTCATATTGAGATGTTCGATGTCCCGGACCGTTGACGCGGCCGTCCCGGCGGTCCTAACCTCTTGCCCACACGGCGGACGACCGCGCACCACACCCTTCTCTCGTGCGCATTCGTCCCCTAAGGAACCCGCGATGCGTGACCTTCACCCGACGGTCGAGCAGGCCGTCGAGACGCTCCCGCTCAACGCGCTGACCCGCCGCCGGCTGCTCCGCGGCACGGGCCTGTTCAGCTCCGCGCTCGCCGCGTCGGCGCTGCTCGCCGGCTGCTCCGACGACCCGGCCGTGGCCGAGGGCGCCCCCGGCAACTTTCCGCGTACGCCGTCCTGGAAGTTCGTCTTCGTCTGTCACGTGACGACCAACCCGTTCTTCACGCCGACGCAGTACGGCGCGGAGGACGCCTGCAAGCTGCTGGGCGTCCAGTTCCAGTGGACCGGCTCGGTGAACTCCGTCGTGGCGGAGATGGTCGACGCCACGAACACCGCGATCAGCGCCAAGGCCGACGGGCTCGCGCTGGCGGTGGTCGACAAGGCGGCGTTCCGCGGGCCGGTCGACCAGGCGCTCGACGCCGGGATCCCGGTGGTGTCGTTCAACGCCGACGGCGCGCGCGACGACCCGGGCACGAACCGGCTCGCGTACATCGGGCAGGGGCTCTACGAGTCCGGCTACGAGCTCGGCCGGCGGGCACTCACCGTGCTGGATTCGGGAGAGGTGGCCGGGTTCATCGCCACGCCCGGGCAGCTCAACATCCAGCCGCGGATCGACGGCGCGCAGCAGGCGTTCAAGGACTCCGGCAAGCCGGTGACGTTCACGCCGATCGCGACCAACGCCGACGTCACCCAGGGACTGTCCATCATCGACGCCTACGTGCAGGGGCACCCGAACCTGGCCGGGCTGCTCGCGGTCGACGCCGGTTCGACGCAGAGCGTCGGGCAGACGGTGGCGAAGTACAAGCTGCGGGACCGTGGGCTCAAGGTGGCCGGCGGGTTCGACCTCGTGCCGGAGACGCTGGCCTCGGTGAAGAACGGCGACCTCGACTACACGATCGACCAGCAGCCCTACCTGCAGGGCTTCCTGCCCGTGCTGGCGCTCTACCTCTACAAGCTGACCGGCGGCCTGCTGTTCCCGACACAGACCAACACCGGCCTGCTGTTCGTCACGAAGGACAACGTGGACCCCTACCAGAGCACCAAGACGCGGTACGAGGGGTCCGACACCGCGGTCAAGCTGGTGGAACGCTCCGGCCCGATCGCGCACGGATGAGTCTCGCCGTCGCCCGCACGCCCGGCGGGGCCGCGCTGGCCCGCCGGGCCTGGGACGGGTTCGTCCGCCGGCGCGAGGCGAGCGTGCTCGTCGTCGCGATCGGCCTCGTGATCTATTTCCAGGCCGCGTCGCCGCTGTTCCTGACCGGCGACAACCTGCGCAACATCGCGCAGGCGACGGCGCCGACCGCGATCGTCGCCGTCGGCATCGTGTTCCTGCTGGTCAGCGGCGAGATCGACATCTCGGTCGGGATGGTGGCGGCGCTCGCGCCGTACCTGATGCACTACGCGATCGACTTCTACCGCGTGCCGGCGGTGCCGGCGATCCTGCTGGCGCTGGCGATCGCGGCCGGCGTGGGCCTGGTCAACGGGCTGATCACCACGCGGCTGCGGGTGCCGTCGTTCGTCACCACGCTGGGCATGTTCTACCTGCTCTACGGCGTGCTGCTGACCACCTCGAAGGCCTATCCGGTGGCGGTGCCGGAGCCGGTCAAGGGCTCGCTGCAGACGTGGCTGGGCGCCGGCGACTGGGCGTCGTTGAGCTGGTGCCTGCTGGTCGTGGCGGTCTTTCACATCGTGCTGACGCGTACGCGATGGGGCCTGCACACGATCTCCGTCGGTGGCAACCCGCTCGGCGCGACGGAGGCCGGCATCCGGGTCAACCGCGTGAAGGTCGGCAACTTCATGCTCGTCAGCGTGCTCGGCGCGGTCGCGGGGCTGATGGAGGCGTTCCGGATCAACTCCATCGACCCGAACATCGGCGGCGGCACCCGCATCACGTTCACGGCGATCGCGGCCGCGGTGATCGGCGGCACGGCGCTCGCCGGTGGTTCCGGCACGGTGGTCGGCGCGCTGCTCGGCATGTTCGTGCTCGCGATGCTGCAGAACGGCTTCAACCTGATCGGCGTCAGCGCGAACCCGTTCTTCCTGATCCAGGGCATCGCGATCCTGGTCTCGATGATCGCGAACCAGTACCTGTCGCGGTTGCGGCGGACGGGACGGAGCTGAGATGGCCGCTCTTGTCGTCGAGGGCGTCGCCAAGCGGTTCGGCGCCCTGACCGCGCTGGAGGACGTCAACCTGCACGTGGATCGCGGTGAGGTGCTGGGCCTGCTCGGCGACAACGGCGCGGGCAAGTCGACCCTGGTGAAGATCATTTGTGGCTTCCACCGCCCCGATCGCGGCCGGATCCTGGTCGACGGGGTCCCGGTGGCGCTGCGCGGCGTCGACCACGCCCGCTCCCTTGGCATCGACACCGTCTACCAGGATCTGGCGCTGGTCAACGAGCTGAGCGTCTACCACAACATGTTCCTCAACCGGGAGCGCCGCCTGGGCCCGCTGCTGCACAACCGCCTGATGCGCCGCCTGGCGGAGGAGCACCTGCGCGACATGGGCGTCGACATCCCGGACGTGACGGTGGAGGCGGCCAAGCTGTCGGGCGGGCAGCGCCAGGCGGTAGCGGTCGCCCGCTCGGTCTACTCGGACGCCCGGATCCTGCTGCTCGACGAACCCCTGGCCGCGATGGGCGCGAAGGAGGCCACGATCATCTTGGACCTGGTAGCCGACCTCAAGGCACGCGGCGACGTCGCGATCGTCATCATCGCCCACAACTACGCGCAGGCCCTCCAGGTCTGCGACCGGGTCAACATCCTGCAGCAGGGCCGGATCACGTTCGACCGGCCGGCCGCCGAGACCTCGGTGACCGAACTCACCGACCTGATGGTTCCGAGCCATCGCGACCGACGTCGCCTAGCCTGACGCCATGAAGATCATTGTCATCGGTGGCAGCGGGCACATCGGCACGTTCCTGGTCCCGCGGCTGGTCCGCGCCGGTCACGAGGTGGTCAACATCAGCCGCGGGCAGCGGTCGAGCTACGTCGACGACCCCGCGTGGCAGTCGGTGCGGCAGATCAGCGCCGACCGGTCGGCCGACTACTTCCTCGACCAGGTCGCCCTGCTGCGGCCGGACGTGGTCGTCGACCTGATCTGCTTCGACCTCGAATCCGCGGCGGCGCTCGTCTCCCGGCTGCGCGGCGAGACCGGCCACCTGCTGCACTGCGGCACGATCTGGCGCGCGGGCCCGAGCGTGAAGCTGCCGATCACCGAGGAGAACGGCACACCACCCGTCGGCGGGTACGGCATCGCGAAGGCGGCCATCGCCCGGATGCTGAAGGAGGAGACGGCCTCGGGCGGCCTGGTCACGACGTCGCTGCACCCGGGCCACATCGTCGGCCCGGGCTGGCACCCGATCGGCCCGCTGGGCAACCTGGACCCGACGGTGTGGCAACGGTTGTCGGCCGGCGAGCCGCTCGACGTCCCCGGCATCGGCGCGGAGTTCATGCACCACGTCCACGCCGACGACGTGGCGGCGGCCTTCGAACTGGCCGTGCTGCATCGCGAGGCCGCCGCGGGCGAGGACTTCAGCGTGGTGGCGCCGTCGGCCCTGAACGTGCGTGGCTACGCGGAGATCGCCGCGTCGTGGTTCGGCCAGGAGGCGGTGCTGCGCCCGGTGACGTGGGACGAGTTCCGGCGGGCCAACGATCCGGACGTGGCCGAGTTCAGCTGGGACCACCTGATGCGCAACCACTACGTCAGCATCGAGAAGGCGCGGACGGTGCTGGGTTACGCGCCGCGCTACGAGCCGGAGGAGGCGATCCTGGAGTCGGTCCGCTGGCTCGTCGACCACGGCGAGCTCGACGTCGCCAACCCGCTGGCCGCCTAGGGCTCGTCGCGCCGGTCGGCCAGGTCGTCGACCACCAGCAGGTCCGCGCGCTGCAGGCCCGTGCGGTACGCCACGCGGCCGACCATGTGTGCCGCCACCGGCGCCGTGGTCAACTGGAACGCGCCGATCAGCACCAGCGTGGTGATGTCGACCGTGTTGCGGAACCGCAGCGCGCAGCCGAGCAGCACCAGCAGCAGGCCGAGCACCTGCGGCTTGGTGGCCGCGTGCATGCGGGACAGGATGTCCGGGAACCGGACCAGCGCGACGCCGGCGGCCAGGCTGAACGCGGCGCCGGCGATCAGGCACACGGCGGCGACCGCGTCGAGCGCGCTCACTCGCCGTCCCGGACGGCGAAGCGGGCGACGCTGACCGAGCTGATGAAGCCGAGCACGGAGATGACGACCAGCACCGGCAACGCCGTCGCGTCGCGGGTGTAGGCGGCCTCCGCCGCGATCGCGGCGACGATGATCGCGAGCAGGACGTCGGTGGCGACGGCCCGGTCCAGGATGGACGGTCCTCGGACGGCGCGGACGAGCGCCAGCAGCGCGGCGCCCGCGAGGATGACGGTGACGGTGATGGCTACAGCGGTCATGGTGCTCACCTTTCGGTTGTGCGGCGGACCTCGTCCGGCGCGCCCACGGCGGCGACGATGCGCGCCTCCAGCGCGAGGACGTCCTGGCGGAAGTGCTCGGCCTGCACGCGGTCGTGCACGTCGATGACATGGACGTAGAGCACGCCCGCGTCGCGGTCGACCTCGACGATGAGGCTGCCGGGCAGCAGCGAGAGCGCCTCCGCGGTCAGCGTCAGGTTGAGGTCGGTGCCGACCCGCAACCGCACCCCGATGATCGCGCTGCGCGGGGTGTGCCCGAACCGGAAGGCGAGCCAGGCGACCTGCACGCTGGCCATGAACAGGTCGCGGACGAACCAGGCGACGAACCGGAGCAGCGGCAGCGGTCGCAGCCGGCCGCCGAACACCACCGGCGGCAGCGGGAACGCGAGCAGCACGACCCCGGCGACCACCAGGCCGCCCAGCAGGTTCGCCCAGCTGAACGTGCCCCAGAGCAGGATCCACACCAATGCCATGCCGAGCAGCGCGACGACGGTGTTCGCCCGGCGCGTCCGGCGGCCCGCGTCGGGCGGGGCCCCGGTCATCGCGCCGCCGCCCGGACGGCCTCGACGTACGGCGCGCGCGCCAGCAGTTCGGCGGCCGTGTCGACGGTCAGGTCGTAGAGCGGTCCGGCGAGGACCGTCAGCGCGACACCGCCCACCACCAGCGCGACGGTCGAGCCGACCATCAGGCCCGGCAGCCCCGAGGCCTCGGTCGGCACGGTGGCCGGCCGGCGCCAGAAGGCCATGTTCCAGACGCGCGCGACCGCGTACAACGTGAGCAGGCTTGTCGCCAGTCCCCCGGCGACCAGTGCCCACGGCAGCCCACCGCCCGCCGCGACACCGGCCTCGATCAGCCCCAGCTTGCCGAGGAAGCCCGAGAACGGCGGAATGCCCGCGAGGTTCATCGCCGGCACGAAGAACAGGATCGCCAGCAGCGGCGACAGGCTGGCCAGGCCGCCGAGCCGGTCCAGCGCGGTGCTGCCGCCGAAGCGCTCGACCAGGCCCACGACCAGGAACAGCGTCGTCTGGATGGTGATGTGGTGCACGACGTAGAAGATCGCCGCCGACAGGCCCAGGTCGGTGGCCAGGCCGATGCCGAACAGCAGGTACCCGATGTGGCTGACCAGCGTGAAGGACAGCAGTCGCTTGATGTCGGACTGGGCGATCGCGCCGAGGATGCCGACCAGCATCGTCAGCAGCGCGAGCACCAGCAGCAGCTCCGGGGTCGGTCCACCGGGGAACAGCAGCGTCTCCACCCGGATGATCGCGTAGATGCCGACCTTGGTCAGCAGGCCGGCGAACACCGCGGTGACCGGGGCGAGCGCGGTGGGATAGCTGTCCGGCAACCACGCCGACAACGGGAAGACCGCCGCCTTGATGCCGAAGGCCAGCAGCAGCACGCAGTTGAGCATCAGCCGCAACCCGTCCGGCAGCGCGTCCAAGCGGCCGGCGAGCTGCGCCATGTTGACCGTCCCGGCGGCGGCGTAGATCAGCCCGACCCCGGTCAGGAAGATCAACGACGAGAGGAGGCTGACGACGACGTACGTCGTACCCGCGCGGACGCGTTCCTCGGTCGCTCCGACGGTGATCAGCACATAGCTCGCCACCAGCAGGATCTCGAACCCCACGTACAGGTTGAACAGGTCGCCGGCGAGGAACGCGTTGGTCACGCCGGCGGTGAGCACCAGGTACGACGGGTGGTAGATGGACAGCGGCGTCTCCTCGCTGCCGTCCGCCATGCCCTGGCCGATCGAGTAGACGAGCACGCAGAGCGTGACCGCCGCCGAGACGACCAGCATCAGCGCGGCGAACCGGTCCGCGACCAGCACGATGCCGACCGGCACCGGCCAGCCGCCGACCGCGACGACCAGCGTGCCGTGCCGCGACACCTCCACGAGCAGCGCGACCGAGACGCCGAGCACCGCGGTGAGCGCGGTGAAGCTGACGATGCGCTGCGCCCGCGGGTACCGCGTCAGCACCAGCGTCACCGCCGCGCCGAGCAGCGGCAGCACGACCGGCAACGGCACGAGCGCGGTCACGGGCCAGGCTCCTCGTCCTCGTCCTCGGCGGGGCCCACGTCCCGCTCGGCCCGCTCGATGATCCGGCGGTCCTCGATGTCGTCCTGGACCTCGTCGTGGCCGACCAGCCGCCAGCTGCGGTACGCGAGCGCCAGCAGGAACGCCGTCAGGCCCAGCGTGATCACGATCGCCGTCAGGATCATCGCCTGCGGCAGCGGATCGCTCATCTCGTCCTGCGGCGTCGTGCCGACGATCGGCGGGCCGCCGTACCGCCCACCCGCGAGGATCAGCACGTTGACCCCGTTGGCCAGCAGCACCATGCCCATCAGCACCCGGGTCAGGCTGCGCTCCAGCAGCAGGATCACCCCGCTCGCGACGAGCACGCCGACCACGACGACGTACGTGAGGTTCGGGCTCACGACGCCGCGCCCTGGCGGTCGATCTCCGCGCCGAGGCTGCGCAGGACGTCCAGCATCAGGCCGACCACGACCAGGTACACGCCGATGTCGAAGAAGATCGAGGTGACCAGGTGTACGTCGCCCAGCACCGGCAGGTGCACGTCGACGATCGCGGTCTGCAGCACCTGGGCCCCCGCGAACATGGCCAGCACCCCGGTGCCGACCCCGACGAACAGCCCCGCGCCCAGCACCGCGCCCGCGTCGACCGGCGCTCGCCTGCAGGAAGTTGGCGATCTCGTAGGTCACGGGGCTCCGACGGCCAGCAGCACGAAACCGAGCGCCGCGACGAAGGCGCACACCAGCAGCGCGGGTCGGTAGCCGAGGGCCTGCGCGGTCGCACCGGCGAGC
>NZ_JBFAIU010000195.1:0-14083 GCF_040654855.1 Asanoa sp. NPDC050611 | reverse complement strand
GGTGCCGGCCGAGCCTGGGCCCGCGACCCAGCCGACTCGCTCCGCGGCGCCGGTCGACCGGGGGTCCTCGGTGCCGGCCCAGGGGTCCGGCACCACGCCCGCCGCTGCGGCATCGACGGTGTCGGGGTCCGCTCCGGTGCCCGCGCAGTCGGATGGGTCGGACTTCCCGACCCATACATCTGCGCTGCCGGGTGAGGAGGCCGAGCGGCCTCCGGCAGCCGGCAGCGACGAGGTCGCGGATCCGGGGCCGTTGCCGCGGCGGGAGAGTCCGCGGTTCTACACGGTGATCGGGTTCCTGCTGGTGCTCGCCGCGAGTGCGGTGGTCGGGATGCGGGTCGCGGCGCCGGCGTACGCGGCGGCTCCCTGTCCCAAGCCCGCCGACACCGCGGCGCCCAAGCCCGGCGAGACCACGGCGCCGACTCCCACGCCGACGCCGACCGAGGAGAAGGACGACCCGGGGATCATCGAGGGCATCATCGACGGGATCACCGGCATCTTCACCGGGGGCTCCGACGAGAAGCAGGGGGAGGCCGCCGCTCCGACGCCGACTCCCAGCGAGGCGACGAAGCCGCCCGCGGGCGACAAGCCCGAGGACTGCGCGAGTGCGCCCGGTGGCCCCGCGGCCGAGGAGGAGGAGCCGCAGCATCCGGAGGTCCCACTGCTGGCGGCCGACGGGTCCGTGCCCTCCGTCAACAACCAGCCGTCGCTGCTGACCGGCACGAAGCTGACGATGTGGGGGCTGCGGATCGAGGGCATCTACCCGATGGACACCCCGGCGGGTGAGGTGCGGGCTCTGAAGTTCACCATGAGCCGGTCGGCGGTCGAGACGTTCGCCCTCAAGGTGCCGCAAGGCGGTGGCAACCCGCTGCTCTTCAAGAGCGGCACGCTGACCGTCAGCGGCGACGTCGCGTTCTACGCCACCCGGTTCGTCGGCCGGATCGCCGGCATCAAGCTCACCCTGACGCCGAGCTCGCCGTTGCCGCCTGACGGGATCCCGCTGACGATTCCGAAGATCTCGTTCACGGACCCACAGATCCAGCTCATGTACGTGTCCTGCGACCAGCTCCTGGCCCCGACGCTGGACGAAGGGTTCACGTCGGCCTGAGCGCTCCGAAGCGGCTGCGCCGGCAGGGGAGGCCGGCACAGCCGCTTCGTCGTTTCCGTCAGAGCCGGGCCAGCGCGGCCTTAAGCGGGTCGAGGCCGATCGAGCCCAGGTCGAGCGCCTGGCGGTGGAACTCCTTGAGGTCGAAGTCGGCACCCTTGCGGGCCCGGGCGTCGTCGCGCGCCTGCAGCCAGATGCGCTCGCCGACCTTGTAGGACGGTGCCTGGCCCGGCCACCCCAGGTAGCGGTTGAGCTCGAAGCGCAGGACGTCGTCCTGCACGCGGCAGTGCGCCCGCATGAACTCCCAGCCGAGCTCCGGCGTCCAGCGCTCGCCCGGGTGGAAGCCGAACGGGTTGTCGCGCGGGATCTCCAGCTCCAGGTGCATGCCGATGTCGACGATCACCCGCGCGGCCCGGAAGGCCTGCGCGTCGAGCATGCCGAGCCGGTCACCCGGGTCGGCCAGGTAGCCCAGGTCGTCCATGAGTCGCTCGGCGTAGAGCGCCCAGCCCTCGCCGTGCCCGGAGACCCAGAGCAGCAGCCGCTGGTAGCGGTTGAGCAGCTCGGTGCGGACGGCGGTCTGCGCGACCTGGAGGTGGTGGCCCGGAACGCCCTCGTGGTAGACGGTCGTGACCTCCTTCCACGTCGCGAAGTCGGTCTGGCCGGCGGGCACCGCCCACCACATGCGGCCCGGACGGGTGAAATCCTCGCTCGGGCCGGTGTAGTAGATGCCGCCGTCGCTGGTCGGCGCGAGCATGCACTCGATCCGCCGGATCTGCTCGGGGATGTCGAAGTGCGTGCCGTGCAGCTCGGCGATCGCCTTGTCGGCCAGGCTCTGCATCCAGTCGCGGAACGCCTCCTTGCCCTCGATGCGCCGGGCCGGGTCGTCGTCGAGCGCGCGCACCGCGTCGTCGATCGACGCGCCGGGACCCACGATCTGGGCGGCCACCTTGCGCATGTCGCCCTCGATGCGGGCCAGCTCTTCGAAGCCCCAGGCGTAGGTCTCGTCGAGGTCGACCTTTGCACCCAGGAAGTATTGCGAGGCGAGCTGGTAGCGCTCGCGCCCGGCGGCCTGCTTCTCGCGGCCGAGCGGGGCGAGCTCCTCGCGCAGGAACAGGCCGAACGCCTGGGTCGCCGCGGTGGACGCGGCGGCGCCCCGGTCGAGCTCGGCGCGCAGCGCGCCGTCAGCGGCGAGCCGGTCGGCCAGCGCGTGGAAGAAATTGTCCCGTGCCGGGTCGGTCCAGATGTCGCACTGCTTGGCCACCTCGATCATCTGGTGGCGGGAGCTCACGTGTCCCTGTGCGGCGGCCTCGCGGAGCGTCACCTGCAGCTGCTCGATTGCGCGCGGGAACGCGTTGAGCCGAGACGCGATGTTGCCGACCGCGTCGCCACCCTCGGTGGGCATGAGGTCGAACGCGCCGCGTAGCCCGTGCAGGGCGCTGGAGATCACGTTGATCTCGCTGGTGACCTCGCCGGCGTCGTAGCGCGCCAGCTCCAGGCCCAGCCGCTCCTGCATGGCCTCCTTGGCCACGCGTTCCGACTCGGACCCGGGCTCGACGCCGGACAGATCGGCCAGCGTGCGCCGGGTCAGATCGGCGCCGGCGGCGAAACCGTCGGGTGACAGGTCCTCGAACCTGTCGTCGTAGCCCTGGATGCCGACAAAGGTCGCGCCCGCCGGGTTGAGCGGTGCCCACTCGTCGACGTAGCGATTGGCGAGGTCGTCGATTCGTCCCACGCGTTCGACCCTACGGCACGGGTCTGTCGATTTTCGGTACGCGGGAGCCGCGTAGGGACTGATCTAGGGCAGCGGCTGAAACTCGCGCGATTTCTGTCGTACCCATCCGGCAGAGTGTCATGGGTGACGACCGCAACCAGTCCTGACAAGGCCGACCCGCGCGGCTGGCTTCCGGGCTTCCTGCTCCTCGGGGTTATCTGGGGCTCCAGCTTCCTGTTCATCAAGGTGGGCGTGGCCGAGCTGCACCCGCTCTACGTGACGCTCGGCCGGGTCCTCGCCGGCGTGCTGACGCTGCTCGTGGTCCTCCTCGTGACCCGCGACCGACTACCGCGTGACGCGCGTCTCTGGCTGCACCTGACCGTCACGGGCGTGGTGGGCACGGCAATGCCGTTCACCCTCTTCGGGTACGGCGAGGAGCGCGTCTCGTCGTCGCTGGCCGGCATCTGGAACGCGACCACCGCCCTGCTGGTGCTGCCGCTCGCGGTCTACCTGTTCCGCACGGAGCGGATGACCGCGCACCGGGCGGTCGGCCTGCTGATCGGCTTCGTCGGCGTGCTGGTCGTGCTCGGCGTCTGGGAGGGCCTGGGCGGCGCCCAGTTCACGGGGCAGCTCATGTGCATCGCGGCGGCGGCCTGTTATGCGGTGGCGATCCCCTACACGAAGCGGTTCATCAGCGACCGCAACGAGTCGGGCATCTCGCTGGCGGCCGGCCAACTCGTCACGGCGACGGTCGCGCTGGCGATCGTGGCGCCACTCACGGTCGGCGCGCCGACCCCGCTCACCGACCTCTCGCTCAAGGCGATCGCCAGCATCGTGACGCTGGGCGCGGTCGGCACGGGCCTCGCCTTCGTCCTCAACATGCGCAACATCAAGCTGGTCGGCGCGACCACGGCCTCGATGGTCACCTACCTGATCCCGGTCTTCGCCGTCATCCTCGGCGTGCTGGCCCTGGACGAACACGTCACCTGGCACCAGCCGGCCGGGGCGCTGGTCGTGCTGGTCGGCGTGGCGGTCGCACAGGGCCTGTTCACCAACCGCAAGCGCCCGTCCCCGGCTCCGGCCACCCCGGAGGCCGAGCTAGTCACCGACCGCGCTTAGGGGGTCGCCCCAGCCTCAGCGCGACCCGCCACACCCGGCCGAGGCCCGTGGCGACGGCGTCCCGGCCAACCCTGGTCGGCGGACGCCCTCAAGGGGCCGGGCGGAAGCCGGGTCAGTAGGTTGCTCGGCTTCGTGCGGCCCGGTCGGGTCGGTTGAGGGCTCAGGTGGCGCGCTCAGTCGTGCTGCCGCGGAGCGCGGCCGTGCCGCGCCCGTTGCCGCAGGCGTGCGCCCGGGTCGCGCCCGGCGGGGCCGCGGTGGCGGGGGACCGGCCTCGCCCAGCTTGGTGGCGTGCGCCCGGGTCGCGCCCGGCGGGGCCGCGGTGGCGGGGGACCGGGCTCGCCCGGCTTGATGGCGTGCGAGCGGCTCGCGCCGGGCGGGGCTGCGGTGGGCGGGGGACCGGGCTGGCCCGGCTTGATGGCATGCCGTCGGGTCGCGCTGGGCCGGCAGCTTCGCAGGGTGGAGGCAGCGTGACCGGGTTCAGGCGGCGTGGCCCGCTGCCCAGTCGACGAGTTGGTCGGCTTTCCAGGTGTTGACGACGCGGTCGGCTGGGACGCCGCACAAGGCCGCGCGTTCGCAGCCGAAGCGTTGCCAGTCGAGTTGGCCCGGGGCGTGTGCGTCGGTGCTGATCGTGAAGACGCAGCCCGCCTCCAGGGCCTGGCGCATCAGGCGCTTGGGCGGGTCCTGCCGTTCCGGGCGCGAGTTGATCTCCACGGCCTTGCCCCGCTCGGCGCAGGCGGCGAACACCGCGGCCGCGTCGAAGTCCGACGGTGGGCGCATCCGCTTGCGGTGGGCGCTGTCGCCCGGGCCCTCGGCGCCCGCGGGTCGGTTGCCGACCATGCGGCCCGTGCAGTGGCCGAGCACGTCCATGTGCGGGTTCTCGATCGCCCGCAGCATGCGGCGGGTCATCCGGGCGCTCTCGTCGCGGAGCCCGCTGTGCACCGAGGCGACCACGACGTCGAGGCGGGCGAGCAGCTCGTCGGTCTGGTCCAGCGAGCCGTCCGCCAGGATGTCGACCTCGATGCCCGTCAGGATCCGGAATCCCGCCGGCAACGCCTCGTTGACCGCCGCCACGTAGTCGAGTTGCCGCTTCAGCCGGTCGGCGGTCAGGCCGCGGGCCACCTTGAGCGACGGGGAGTGGTCGGTGAGGACGACGTACTCGTGCCCGAGCTCGACCGCCGCCAGCGCCATCTCCTCGATCGGCGAGCCGCCGTCGGACCAGTCGGAGTGTGTGTGGCAGTCGCCTCGCAACGCCGACCGCAGCGCCGCGGCCGCGTCGTCCAGATCCACCCCCTCGGTCGCGAGCAGCCGGCGGAGATAGACCGGCTCCTCGCCGGCCAGCGACTCCGCGACGCAGCGGGCCGTCACGTCGCCCACGCCCGACAGCTCGGTCAGCGTGCCGGCGGCGGCGCGTTGGGCCACCTCCTCGGCGGGCAGGCCGCTGAGGGTCTTGGCCGCGGACCGGAAGGCGCGGACGCGGTACGTCGCCTCGTTGGCCCGTTCGAGCATGAACGCGATGCGGCGGAGGTCGGCGACGGGGTCACGCGGGGTGGTCACGCTCCGAACCTACTTGTCCGTGAGCCCGCTCACCGACCCCGGCCCGCTAGCGTGAAGACCATGCGCACGATCGACTGGGTCGACGGGGCCGTCGAGATCATCGACCAGACGCTGCTGCCCGGCAAGCTGGAGATCCGGCGGATCGGCACCGTGGAGGAACTGGTCGAGGCGATCCGCTCGCTCGCGGTCCGGGGTGCGCCGGCGCTCGGCGTGGCCGGGGCGTACGGGGTCGCGCTGGCGGCCAAGCAGCACGGCGACGACCCCGAGCGGCTCCGGTCGGCGGTCCGGCTAGTGACCACCGCCCGGCCGACGGCGGTCAACCTCGCCCGCGGCGCCCAGCGGGCGGCGGCCCGGCTGCCGGAGGGCTTCGACGCCGTCCTCGCCGACGCCGACGCACAGCGCGACGAGGAGATCGCCGCGTCGGCCGCGATGGCGACGCGCGGCGCGGACCTGTTGACCGAGCTGTGCGGTGGGGCACCCCGCGTGCTCACCCACTGCAACACCGGCGCGCTCGCCGCGGTCGTCGGCGGCACAGCGCTCGGCGTCGTCGCCGAGCTGCACCGCCGGGGCGCGCTCGGTCCGGTGATCGCCAGCGAGACGCGCCCACTGTTGCAGGGCGCGCGGCTCACGGCCTGGGAGCTGGGCCAGCTCGACGTCGACTTCCGCGTCGCGGTCGACGGGGCCGGGCCGTTCCTGATGGCCCGAGGCGAGGTCGACGCGGTGGTGCTGGGCGCGGACCGGATCTGCGCCAACGGCGACACGGTCAACAAGGTTGGGACCTACGCGCACGCGCTGGGCGCCCGAAGGGCCGGCATCCCGTTCGTGGTCGTAGCGCCGGAGTCAACCGTCGACACCGACACGGCCAGCGGCGCGGACGTCGAGATCGAAGACCGCGACGGCGCCGAAGTGATCGCCGGCGTCCCGGCCGCCAACCCGGCCTTCGACGTGACACCACACGACCTGGTGACGGCGATCGTCACAGATCGCCGAGTAATCCGCCTGGACCGCGGCGACCACGTCTGACGACGGTCGCCGCTTGACCTGGTGACCGCGTTGGGCACAGATCGTCTTGACAGCGGGAAGCGAGTCTGACGGCGGACGCCGTGTGAGCTGTGGTGGCGACCGCTACAGGTCCTCGAGTAGCCCGGCCGGGCCGCTGGGAGCAGGCCTGACGACCGTCACCGTCGAGCGGTCGGCCGCGATCGCCTCGACCCAGCCACCCGCCTGGCCGAGCCGGAGCAGTGCGTCCGGGCGGGCCGGGATCTCCAGCGGCGCGGCCAGCGGCGCCGGCCAGTTCGTCCGCATCGCGTGGCCCGGGGCCAGCCACGGCAGCAGCGCCGCAATGGGGTCCGGCGTGGAGAGGGCCGCGCGGGCCGACTGCAGCGCCGCGATGATGTCGTCCAGGGCCGGCCCCACCGCCGGCGCGTTGCCGCCGCACATTGCCGCGATCAGTTCCGGGCGGGTTGCGGCGACCCTGGTGCCGTCGCGGAACGACCCCGCCGCCAAGGTGCCGGACAGGGGGTCGGCGGCCGCGGCCGCGAGGGCCGTCGCCAGCAGATGGGGTACGTGGCTGATCCGCGCAACCGCCTGGTCGTGCGACTCCGCAGTCGCGGGCACCACCCGTGCGCCGAGTCCGATGACCAGTTCCGCGAGGTCGAGCCAGTCCGTCAGCGATGTGCTGCCCGGCTCGAAGCAGAGCACCCAGGCGCAGTCCCGGAAGAGGTCGCCGTCGGCGGCGGCGAAGCCCGAGCTTTCCTTGCCAGCCATCGGATGGCCGCCCACGAAGCCCGCCAGGCGTTGGTGCCGGCCCTGCAACCGCTGCTCGACCAGCATCCGCACCGGGGTCTTGACCGACGTCACGTCCGTGACCAGCCCGCTGTAGCCGGCCGCGGCCAGCTCGTCGAGCACCCGCGGCAGGGCCGGCAGTGGCACCGCGACGACCACCAGGCGGGCGCTCGCCACGGCGTCGCGGATCGTGCCCGTCACCTGCCATCGGGCATTCTGCGGCGCGCGGGCCGCGGCGGTGCGGGCGGTGGCCCGGGTGGCCGGGTCGGCGTCGTAGCCGAGCACGCGGTGCCCTCGGGAGGCGAGTGCGCGCAGCGCCGACCCGCCGATCAAACCCAACCCGATCACCGCGATGTCCACGCGAGCGACTCTCGCACACCGTCGGGCCTTGTGGTGGACAGTGCCGGCACGCCGGCGCCGTTCGCGTTTCGCGCCGCGGATCACTGCAACCGCCCATATAACGTAACTTCCGTGACACTTCGGGGCAAAGTTGCCGGTTTTATCGCGTCTGTCGCCGCCTCCGCGGCCCTGCTGCTGCCGGGCGCACCGGCCTTGGCCGTAGTCGCCAAGGTCACGCCCGACCCGCTGCCGTCCTTCAACGGCACGGTGCTGGCGACGGCGTACTCCGGCGACACGCTCTATGTCGGTGGCGACTTCACCAGCGTGACCTCGGGCGGCCGCTCCTACGCGCGGAGCCGGCTCGCCGCGGTCAACGCGCGGACCGGCGCGCTGCTCGGTTGGGCCCCCGCGGCGGACAACTCGGTCCGCGCGATCGCCGTGTCGGGCCGCGCGGTCTTCGTCGGCGGCGCGTTCACCGCGATCAGCGGCGTCCGCCGGGACGGCCTGGCCCGCCTCGACGCCGGCTCCGGCGCGGTGCACAACTCCTTCAAGCAGTCGCTGACCGGCATGCCGTACGCCCTGGCGGTCGCCAACGGGCGGCTCTACGCCGGCGGCTCGATGACGAGCCTCAACGGGCAGTCCGTCGGGCGGCTGGCCGCGTTCAACCCGAGCACCGGCGCGGTGGTCACCGGCTGGCGGCCGCGGGCCAGCGGCAGCGTCAACGCCGTCGTCGCGGTCGGGAGCCGGATCTACGTCGGCGGCAGCTTCGGCTCGGTCAACGGGGCGTCCGGCACCCGCAACCTCGCCGCGCTCACGACCGGCGGCTCGGTCGACACCCGCTTCGTCTCGCGGGCCAGCGAGATGGTGCGCGGGCTGGCGGTCGGTGCGTCGGGCATCTACGCCGCGATGGGTGGACCGGGCGGGCGGCTCGGTGCGTTCACCACCTCGGGCGCCGGCCGCTGGACCCTGACGATGGACGGCGACGCGCAGGCGGTCGCGGTGCTGGACAGGGTGGTCTACATCGGCGGCCACTTCGACAACGTGTGCAAGTCCGCGCGGACCGGTGACAAGGGCTCCTGCGTCGACGGCAACACGCGGCGGGTCAAGCTCGCCGCGGCCAACGAGGCGGGCGGCGCGTTGCTGCCCTGGGCCGCCGACGGCAACGGCTCGAGCGGGGTGCACACGATGGCCGCCAGCGCGCGGCTGCACAAGGTCGTCGCCGGTGGGGCCTTCACGACGATCCGCGGTGCCGCCCGGGCCCGGCTCGCGCAGTTCGGCTGACCTAGGCTGACAGGGGAACGGGTCCGAGAGGGGGTTGCCGTGGCACAGGAGGCGATGCCGCCGGCCGGCGCACCGCGTACACCCCCATCAGGTCTGTTCCCCTCCACGCGGACCCGGCCGACGTTCCGCGAGCCGCATCCCGTCCGCGGCGGCGCGGTCGCCGCCGGAGCCGGTGCCGGCGCCGTCTGGTTGCTCGCGTTCGGCGTCGTCGACTCCTCGGTGCGCGGCTACACCTACTGGACCCTGCTCGCCGGTGCGATCGCCTGGGTGGTGTCGTTGTTGCTGGCCAAGATCGGCGATCGGGGCGTGGCCGTGGGGGTCGCGGCCGCCACCGCCCTCGGCTGGAGCATCGCCGCGGTGGTCGTCGGCATCACCTGGTTCACCCGCGGCGACTGGCCGCTGTGGTGACCTCTCGTGTTCGTGCCACGACCTCTCGTGGTCGAAAAGCCGCCCTGTGTAAGGGAGTCGATGCGTAGTGCGACCGCTCTTGACTAACCGCTCGAGCACAGGAGACGCTGCCGCCATGGCTTGGAAAGTGCAGCGGCTGGACCCTGAGCGCAGCCGCCGCCGGATGCAGCTGCTTGCCGAACTCGCGGGAGCGAAGTCGGTCCGCGAGCGCAGCCAACCCCGCCGGCTACAGGGCGACAAGCTTCGTGAACTGATCGCAACGCGCCGCAGGCTCGCCAGCTGAGCCGTCCCCCTTCGGGGCGTTGGCCGCGCTGCCGCCGGCCTGACCGGCTACCGTCACGTCTGTTGGTTTTCTGAGAGAGACAAGCGCCGGTGTACGGCGGCGGCCGCACCGGGTCCTTGGGGGGCATAGGCCGTGTCGTACTTCGCCGCTGCCGCGGTCCGCGGCTCGTCCGGCTGGACCGCCGCTGAGGTCAACCTGAACGGCGTCGCCGACATCGAAGAGGCCGCCGACCGCCTCCGCGACGTCGACCTGGAAGCCGACATCTCGCTGCTCTTCGTCGAGTCCGACGACACCTACCTGGTCATCATGCGCCTGGACGAGGGCGAGGACCTGCGCGTCTTCGGCTCGGACTCCGCGTTCGCGGAGGAGTCGCGGCTGGGCGCCCTGCTGGTCGGCGACATCAAGGCGCCGGCGATCGAGATCGACGAGGTGGTCGAGCAGAGCGCCGACCCCGACAAGCCCGCCGCGGACCCGGACGTCGACCCGGTCGGCGACGCGGACCTGCTGGCCGACCTGGGTGTGCCGGCCCGCCGGCTGCTGGAGCTGTGCGCGCACGACGGCCTCATGCCCGCCGACGTCACCGCCGAGGTGTGCCAGACGATCGGCTGCGGCGACGAGGTCGAGGAACTGCGGGAGGCGTGACCTCGGCACGGCGTGACCGCCACACGGAGTGGATGCGGCGGGCGCTGAACGTCGCGGCCGACGCGGCGGCCACCGACGCGGCCGACGTGCCGGTCGGCGCGGTGCTGCTCGACGCGGCCGGCAACGAGCTCGCGGTCGGCCACAACGAGCGGGAGCTCACCGGTGACCCGACCGGGCACGCGGAGATCGTCGCGATGCGGCGGGCCGCGTCGGCGCTGGGCACCTGGCGGCTCGAGGGCTGCACGCTGGTCGTCACGCTGGAGCCGTGCACGATGTGCGCCGGCGCGCTGGTGCTGGCCCGGGTGTCCACACTGGTCTTCGGGGCGTGGGAACCGAAGACGGGCGCGGTCGGCTCGCTCTGGGACGTGGTGCGGGATCGGCGGTTGACACACCGACCCGAGGTGTACGGCGGTGTGCTCGCGGCCGAGGCGGCCGATCTGCTACGCGGCTTCTTCCGTCGCTAGCGTCGGCTTGGTCAGCGTCGCGGCGACCTCACGGGCGGCCGGGGTCCAGTCCGTCGGGCGCATGGTCGCGGGGTCGAGCCGGACGATCGAGCGGTGGCCCTCGGCGTGCACGGTCGCGCCGTCGGCCGACGTGACCCGGAAGCCGTACACCCCGCTGGTCCGGCCGAACTTGTCGAGCCAGAAGTGGATCAGGACGTCGCCCGTGCCGCTGATCGGGGTGCGGTAGTTGATGGTGAACTCGACGACCGCGTGGAAGACGTCGGGCGCGGTCGGTCGACCGTTCGCGATCGAGAACCCGTGCTCCTCCCAGTAGGAGGACAGCGCGCGTTCGAGCAGCACCGCGTAGCGCGCGTTGTGCACGATCCCCATCTGGTCGAGGTCGTCGTAGTGGATGCGGACCCGCTCGCGGTGGCCGTACTCCAGAACGGTTGTCATGTCTTCAGACCTCCGGCAACAGCTCGGGATGGGTGGTAAGGGCGCACAACCGGTCGCGGGCGGCGCGGCGCGCGTAGCGGTAGGCGATGTCGGGCGAGAGCAGCAGGCGGGACTTCATCACCGCGGTGAGCGCGAAGGACTCGATCTCGTAGGCCAGCTGCTGAGTGTCGGTCTCCGGGCTCAGCTCGCCGGTGTTGATCGCTTCCCGCGCGAGCCCTTCCACGAACTCGGTCCACAGCTCGAAGATCCCGGCAAGGCGATCGCGTACGAGGCCGGGGCGGGCGCTGAACTCGAACTGGACCTTGGCGAAGAAGCAACCGCCGGGCAGCACGCTGGACTCGTAGAAGGCGATCCGGTGGTCGTGCAGGGCCCACAGGCGGCGAACGCCGCGGGGCGCCGTGAGCGCGGGGCGGGTGACGTGCTCGCGGAACTGCTCTGCCGCCCGGTCGATGGTGGCGAGCTGCAGCTCCTCCTTGGAGCGCCAGTGCGCGAACAGACCGGACTTGCTGACGCCCAGGTCGGTGGCGAGCTGGCCGAGGGAGAGGCCGTCGAGGCCGTCCTCGGTGGCCCGGGCGACCGCGCGGTCGAGCACGGCCGCCCGGGTGCGGTCACCGCGCGCGATGCGTCCGTCGATCGTCACCCCGTCAACTTACGGGATAACCGACCGACCGATCGTAAATATTTGTGTGGTACGCGTCTCAGTTGATCGCCGTGTCGAGGGCGATCTCGACCATCTGGCCGAAGGTCTGCTCGCGCTCCTGCGACGTGGTCTGCTCGCCGCGCTTGATGTGGTCGGACACCGTGAGCAGGGTCAGCGCGCGGGCGCGGTAGCGGGCGGCGATCGTGTACAGCGCCGCGGACTCCATCTCGACGGCCAGCACGCCGTAGTCGGCCAGGGCGTCATAGAGGTCGGGGCGGTCCGTGTAGAACGCGTCCGCGGCCAGGATCGGGCCGACGCGCATCGCGATACCGCGCTGCTCGGCGATCTCGACCGCGGTGCGCAGCAGGCCGAAGTCGGCGACGGGGGCGTAGTCGATCAGGCCGTCGAACCGGGCGCGGTTCATGTTGGAGTCGGTCGACGCGCCGCTGGCGGCGATCACGTCACGGAGCTGGAGCTCGTCGGCCAGGGCGCCGCAGGAACCCACGCGGATCAGCGTCTTCACGCCGTAGTCGTTGATCAGCTCGTGCGCGTAGATCGACGCGGACGGCATGCCCATGCCGGAACCCTGCACCGAGACGTCGACGCCCTGCCAGCGGCCGGTGAAGCCGTACATGCCGCGCACCTGGGTGTAGCACTTGGCGTCGTCGAGGTAGGTCTCGGCGATCCACTTGGCGCGGAGCGGGTCACCCGGCATGAGGACGCGTTCCGCGATGTCGCCGGGTTCCGCGCCGATGTGAATACTCATGCGGGCGATACTGCCAGGTCGGCGCGGTGCCGATGCCGCCGCGCCAGGCGGTCGTGGGGTCGGGTACCCTACTCGGCGGTGGTGTGTCCGAGTGGCCTAAGGAGCACGCCTCGAAAGCGTGTGAGGGTTTACGCCCTCCGCGGGTTCAAATCCCGCCGCCACCGCTCCTAGTTCCACTGCTGACGCCTGGTGGGTCCGTGAGGACCCGGCCAGGCGTCTTTTTGTTGCCCAGGGGCCTGCGGCACACCATCGTCTGGCACACGACGTTATGCCACTAGACAATGGTGTGTGGCACACACTATCGTGTGATGCATGCCCAGCGACGAGATCCTCCGGACCCACCTGCAGGAGTTGCGGCGGGGCACGGTCGTCGTGGCGAGTCTCGCCGCGCTCCGTCATCCCGACTACGGCTACGCCCTGCTGCAGCGGCTCACCGGTCACGGCTTTCCGGTGGACGCCAACACGCTCTACCCGTTGCTGCGCCGCCTCGAGGAGCAGGGGCTGCTGACCAGCGAGTGGAACACCGAAGAGAGCCGACCGCGCAAGTTCTACCGGACCAGTGACGAGGGCGAGACGGTGTTGGGCCGGCTGCTCGACGACCTGGCCGCCGTGCAAACCTCCATGACCGGGCTGATCAAAGGAGAGGACCGATGAGTTCCCTGACCGACCGCTATCTCGCCGCCACCCTCGGAGCGGTGCCCGCGGCACGCCGCGACGAGATCGCCACCGAGCTGCGTGGCTCGATCGAAGACATGATCGACGGCAAGCAGGCGGCCGGCGCCGACGCCACGGCCGCCGAGCGCGAGGTGCTCACCGAGCTGGGTGACCCGGCGGCGCTCGCGGCGAGCTACGCCAACCGGCGGTTGCAGCTCATCGGCCCGACGTACTACCTGGTGTGGGAGCGACTGCTCAAGCTGCTCCTCGCGTTCGTGCCGGCGACCGTCGGCATCGTGGTCGGCCTGATCGCCGCGATCGACGGCGACGGTGGCGACGCGGTCGGCAAGGGCATCGGCACCGCGATCGAGGTGGCGGTCCACGTCGCGTTCTGGACCACGCTGGGCTTCGCGGTCCTGGAGCGGACCAACACGCGGCTGAACCTCCCGCAGTGGTCGGTCGACCAGCTGCGCGAGGATCGGGCCCTGGGCGAGCGGCAGATCGGGCTGGCGGACTGCGTGGCGTCGGTCGCGTTCCTGGCGCTGGCGATCGCGTACCTGCCGCTGCAGCACTTCCACTCGTGGGTGACCGACGCGGACGGCGGGAACCTGCCGATCATCGACCCGGCGTTGTGGAGCTTCTGGCTGCCTTTCCTGATCGCCGTGCTGGTCGCCGACGTGGTCGTCGAGATCGTCAAGTACCGGGTCGGCGGCTGGAACTGGCCGCTGGTCGCCGTGAACGCGGTGCTGAGCGCGGCGTTCGCGGTGCCGGTGATCTGGCTGCTGCAGACCGACCGGCTGTTCAACGCGGACTTCGTGGCGCGCTTCGAGTGGCTCAGCAAGCCCGACAACCTCGACACGGTCGCCACCGTCTCGGTGGTCGTCACGGTCGTGGTCACGA
>NZ_JBFAIU010000194.1:0-14274 GCF_040654855.1 Asanoa sp. NPDC050611 | reverse complement strand
TCGTGGCGGCGCTCGGCGGCGGAATCGTCCGTGACCTGGTGGTCGACCAGAACCCGCCACTGGCCTTCGACGACTGGCGCTACGCCGTTGTGGCAAACCGCGGCGCCGGCCGAGCGCCATCACCTTGGCTGCACGAACACGCCGCGGTTCGGCGCGGATCTGGCCGCGGCTTCGATCGGTCATCGAGTCGACCCGTGACCGCGCCCCGCGAACAGCCGTCGGTGTTGAGGTGGCCGTGCCCAGCGCGGAGGTGGTGGCTGGCGGGAGCGACGGTCCGGACCACCGCGGACCCGAGCAAAATGCCAGATTTACACCAGTCGGCGGTCAGCAGCCCAGCGGGACAGCTCGTACCGGTTCGACATCTGCAGCTTGCGCAGGACGTTGGACACGTGCGTCTCCACCGTCTTTATCGAGATGAAGAGCTCTTTTGCGATCTCCTTGTACGCGTACCCGCGCGCCAGTAGGCGCAGGACCTCGCGCTCGCGGTTGGTGAGCTGGTCGAGCTCGGGGTCCGCGACCGCCGTGTCGGAGCGGCTCGCGAAGGCGTCCAGGACGAAGCCCGCCAGGCGGGGGCTGAAGACCGCGTCCCCGTCGGCCACCCGGCGGATGGCGGCGGCGAGCTCCTCAGAGGAGATGGTCTTGGTGACGTAGCCCCGGGCGCCCGCGCGGATCAGGCCGATCACGTCCTCGGCCGCGTCGGAGACGCTGAGCGCCAGGAAGCGGACCTGCGGGTGGGTCCGGCGCACCACCTCGAGCACCGCGCGGCCGCCGCCGTCGGGCATGTGTACGTCCAGCAGCACGACGTCCGGCTCCAGCGCGCTGATCCGGCTCACCGCCTCGGCGACGGTGCTGGCCTCGCCGATCACGTCGACCCGGCCCGCCAGCTCGGCGCGGACGCCGGCTCGGAACATCGCGTGGTCGTCGACGACGAAGACCCGCAACGCCTGCGGTGCGTCGGTCGGCGTGGCGTTCTCGGTCATCTGGGGCTCACCTGTCCTTGCTGGCATTGGTCGTCATGCGGGCGATCGGGAGGAAGAGGCGCACCTCGGTGCCGGTGCCGGGCTCGCTGCGGATCTCGGACCGGCCGCCGTGGCGGGTCATCCGGCCGATGATCGAACCGCGCACACCGTGCCGCGTGTCTTCCACTGTAGAGGGGTCGAAGCCGGCGCCGCGGTCGCGGACGAAGACGCTCAGCTGCTCCGGCTCGGCCTCGGCGTATAGGGAGACGGTCTGCACCTTGGCGTGCTTGGCCGCGTTGACCATGGCCTCCCGGGCGGCCGCGACCAGCGCGCCGACGCGTTCGTCGGTCTCCCGGTCGCCGACGACCACGGTCTCCACGGTGATCGCGAAGGTGTCCTCGACCTCGGCCGCCGCCTGCTCCAGCGCGGCCGCGAAGCGCTCCGTCGGCGACGCGGTCGGCTTGTAGAGCCAGTTGCGCAGCGACCGCTCCTGGCCGCGGGCCAGCCGCTGGACGACCTTGACGTCGCCCGCGTTGCGCTGGATCAGTGCGAGCGTGTGCAGCACCTGGTCGTGCACCATGGCGGCGACCTCGGCGCGCTCCGTCTCGCGGATCCGGCCCTCGCGCTCGGCGCGGAGCTGGTTGAAGGTGCGCCACAGCGCCGGGCCGGCGACCACGGCGACGCCGAACAGGCCGACCAGCGCGAAGATCACGCCGTTGACGACGGCGCCGATGTTGCCGGCCGGCGCGTAGACCGCCACCACGCCGATGATGCCGGTCGCGACCAGCACGCCGCCGCCGATGAAGCGCAGCAGGAAGGCCCGGCGGTCGCTCTCGTCGACCACGGCGCCGAGCCACGGCATCTGTGGCAGTGTCTCGCTCCACTGGCGGCGCCGCTCCGGGTCGGACTGGTGCCAGATCACGCCGGCGCCGACCGCGACCAGCGCGATCAGCCAGCCGCCGGTGGCCGCGGCGCCGACCGAGTTGAGCAGGAGGCCCTGGGAGATCAGCACGCCGAGGCCGATCAGCAGGAACGGGATCACCTGGGCCCAGCCGCGGCGGGGCTGGTCGGCGGCGGTGCGCGGGCGCTGCGGCAGCACCGCCCAGAACGCGGCGTAGAGGAGCAGCCCGAGCCCGCTGAACCCCAGCAGCAACACGAACGCCACGCGCACGCGGGTGACCGGGACGCCGAGGTGCTCGGCGAGCCCGGTGGCCACCCCGGCGACCATGCGGTTGTCGCGGGCGCGGTAGAGGCGCGGTGCTGCGGTGGGTGCGGTGATGGCGAAACTCCTTCCGGGTGGTACCGATCGTCACACGCACAGCCACCCCACGGCCACGGGGAGGCCCCCTAACCTGCGGCGCCGGATTTCTCAGGGTGGGCTCAGGGTCGGTTCCGGAGGTCGCTCGGGCGCCCGCACCGCCAGTATCGACGCTATGACCGAGACCCCCGACACACCGGCCGGCGGGCGCCCGGCGGACGAGGCCGCCGCGCCGCCGCCCGGACCACCGCCGCCGCCTCCGCCCGGCGCCGGCACCGCGACCGGCACCTCGGGTTTCGCCACGCGGTACGGGCTGACCCGCCCGCACAGCGGGCGCTACCTCGCCGGGGTCTGCGCGGCGATCGGCCGGGCCACCAACACCGACCCGATCCTGTGGCGGGTGCTGTTCGCCGTGCTGACCGTGTTCTTCGCGGTCGGCGTGCTGATCTACGTGACCGCGTGGCTGCTGATCCCGGCCGAGGGCGACACCGCGTCGCCGATCGAGGCGGTGCTCGGCAAGGGGCGCTCCAGCATGTCGCCCGTGACGGCGATCATCCTGGGCGTCGGCTGCACGGTGCTGTTCGGCTTCCTCGTCACCGACGCCTTCCGGGCCTTCGTGCTCGGCGCGGCGATCCTGATCGGCGGGGCGCTTCTGCTCAACCGCAACCAGCGGGTGGGACCGCAGCCGGTGCCGTCGGGGGGCGTGCCGGCCGGCGAGCGGTTCACCTGGTCCAACGTCTCGCCGTGGGCCGGGAGCGCGCCATGGCAGTCGACGCCGACGGAGCAGCCGACGCAGCCCGTGCCCGCTCAGGCGCCGGCCGCGCCGCCGCCGGTGGCGGTCGACGAGCCGACCCAGGCGTACGGGCAGCCGGCGCCGACGCAGCAGTTCCCGCCGGTCACGGGCCCCTACCCGCCCCGGCCGCAGCCGGGCTACCAGCCGCCGTTCGCGCCCCACGGGCCGTACGGCGGACCACCGCCGCCGCCACCGGCGCCACCGCGACCGCCGAAGCCACCGAAGCCCCCGAAGGAGCGCTCGGCGCTGGGCGCCGCGACGTTCTCACTGATCTTCGTGGCGATGGGCGTCGTGGCGATGCTCGACCTGCTCAACGTGATCCGGGTGCGGCCGACGACGTACTTCGCCGCCGCGCTGCTCACGATCGCGCTCGGCCTGCTGGTCGGCACCTGGCTCGGCCGGGCCCGCTGGCTGATCGCGCTCGGCCTGGCCGCCGCGGCCGCGCTCGGCATCTCCTCGATCGCCGAGTACCAGGTCGACCACGACCGGATCGGCCGGCGCGACGCGGTCTGGGAGCCACGGACGATGAACGAGCTGCGGCCGAGCTACCGGCTGCCGTTCGGTGACGCCCGGCTCGACCTGACCAACCTCGACTTCGCGGGCCAGACCAAGGAGGTCGACGTCAACCTCAACGCCGGTGAGCTCGAGGTCAGGGTGCCGGACAACGTCGACGTCGTGGCCGACGTCAACATCGACGCGGGCGACGCGCAGGTCTTCGACCGCTCGGCGAGCGGGTTCGGGCAGTCCACGACGGTCGAGGACAACGGACTGGACGGCGTCGGCGGCGGCACGCTGCGCCTCACGATCCACGTCAACACCGGCCGGGTGGAGGTGTCCCGATGAAGCCGCACCGCACCGACCTGCTGTCCCTGACGTTCGCGGTCATCTTCCTGGCGATCTTCGGCTGGTGGGTGTTCGCCCAGCTCGTGCACGTGAAGGTGCCGGCCGCCGGCTGGTGGGTCGCGTTCGGCCTGATCCTGCTGGGCCTGCTGGGCCTGATGGGCGCCATCCGGTCCGCACGCAACGCCAACGCGGCCCAGCGCTCGGCCGTCCCGGCCGCTGACCCGGTCACCGCGCCGGAGCTGGACCCGGAGCCGGTGACCCTGCCGGATCTCGGCGAGCCGGTCTCGGCACCGCCGCGCGGTCAAAGCCACGAGTAACTGAGCGCGGCACCTATGCTGGCCGGTGGAGGTTTGTCGCCTCCGCCGGTCAGCGCTGTTTTGTCCTGATACCGACCCGTCGAGGAGCCAGCCCGAAATGACCGCCTCCCCCGCGCACATGTTCGGTGAGCGCGCCGCGCGCACGCTCACCGCCGAGCTCGCCCGCCACGCGGCCCCGAAGACCGCCCTGGTGGTCGGCGCGGCGCCCGGGTCCGAGGTGCTCCGGGCCGCGTTCGACGCCCTGCTACCGGGAGACGCGCTGGTCGTCACCCCGGGCGCGGGCACGACCAGCGCCGACCTGCGCGCACACGTGCACCAGCAGGGTCAGTGGATCGTCGACCGCGTGCGGGTGGCCGAGTCGGTCGGTGAGGCCGACCCGGCACAGGTCGTGATCGTCGCGGAGCCGCTGACGGGGTCCGCCGACGACACCCGGGCGACGATCGACGGGCTGGCGAAGTACCTGGCCGACGGCGCGGTGCTCGCGCTCGCCGCGCCGGCGCTGCCCGGCTTCACCGGTGGCGCCGCCGCGGAGCTCGACCGGCAGGCCGCGCTCTTCGGCGTCGGCTCCGACCTGGTGCTGGCCAACCGGCCGCCGGTCCGCGTGCACCGGCTGCGCTTCTCCCCCGCCGAGGCCGCCGCGGCCGAGCAGCTCGCGCCCGCCTACCGGCCGTCGAGCGTCCCGCTGACCCGCTCGATGCACATCGACTCCAACGGCGTGGTCGCCGCGGGCATCGCGCTCGGCGTGGCCGCGTTGACCCGGCGGGCCCGCCCGTCGTCCAAGCTGTGGCTGATGCCGGCGCTGGCCGCGCTGCCGGTCGCCGCGTTCTTCCGCGACCCGGAGCGGGACGTGCCGGAAGACCCGTCGGCCGTGGTCGCGGCCTCCGACGGCAAGGTCCTCTCGGTCGAGCGGGTGACCGACGAGCGCTTCGGCGACAGCGAGTTCCTCCGCGTCGCGGTGTTCCTCTCGGTCCTCGACGTGCACGTCAACCGCAGCCCGGTGGCCGGCAAGGTGGTCGACTACTTCGTCACCGACGGCGGCTACGCGGCGGCGATGAACCCGGCGGCCGAGCACAACGTGGCCGCGTACACAGTGCTGGACACGGCGCGCGGCACGGTCGTGGTCGCGCAGCGGACCGGGCTGATCGCCCGGCGGATCGTGCAGCGGGCACCGGTCGGCGCCCTGCTGGCGCGCGGCGAGCGGTTCGGCCTGATCCGGTTCGGCTCGCGGACCGACGTCTACCTGCCGGCCGGCACCGCGGACGCGCTGGTCGCTCCCGGCGACCGGGTGGTCGGCGGCTCCTCGGTGATCGCGCGCTGGCGTTAGTCCGCACCGCGGGCGGTCAAGGCGTCGGCCAGGTCGTCCGCGTGTTTCAAAGTCATGATCAGCAGGGGTACGACGAAGGCCAGCGGCGCCAGGGGTACGCCCCGGGCCCGCTGAGCCTCGCGGATCTGGGCCGCGTAGCCGGCGATGACCGGGATCGTGGTGATGGTCATCGAAAGCATCAGCGCGACGCGGCCCGGGTTGACACCTAGCCGGCGCAGCGGCGTGAGGGCGCGCTCGATGGCGTCGACGATCCGTTCCGTGCGGGTCGTCAGGGTGACCAGGTTGGCCATGAGGATCACCACGACGACGCGGGCGACGTTGGCGGCCACCGTTTGCCAGGGCAGGAAGAACACCTGGCCGATCGCCACGATGACGACGACCCAGCGCAGCCGCCACGCCTCGCGGGCGAGGTCGGCCGCCCCGAGACCCGCGACCACGTAGCCGGCGCCGACGGCGGCGATCGTCACCCCGAGCAGCCATGGGTTCGGCGGCGCGAGCGAGATCGCCAGGGCGAGCGCCATGGCGGCCAGCAGCTTCGGGCCGGCGGGCAGCCGGTGCAGCACGCTGGTGCCGGGCCGGTACAGCGAGATCACGCCTGGTCCTGGTCGTGCTCGTACGAGGCGATGACCTTGTCCGGGTCGCCGATGTCGATCAGCCGACCGTCCGCGAAGCGCAGCGCGATGTCGCACCGGGCGGCGAGCTTGAGGTCGTGGGTGGCCAGGACGAGCTGCTGCGGCATCTCGTCGAGCAGGAAGCGGGCGATGCGCCGGCTGTTCGCCGCGTCCAGGTAGGCGGTCGGCTCGTCGGCCACCACCAGGCTCGGCTCGCCGATCAGCACCGCCGTCAGCGCGAGCAGCTGCTTCTCTCCACCGGAGAGGGTGTGCGCGGGCGCGTCCGCGTACTCGGTGAGGCCGACCCGATCAAGCGCGGCGGCGACCCGGTCGCGGATCTCGGCGCGGGACAGTCCGCGGCCGCGCAACGAGAACGCCGCGTCCTCGGCGACGGTGGGCATGATGATCTGCGTGTCCGGGTTGCTGAACACGAAGCCGACCCGGCGCCGGAGCTGCTTGGCCTGGCGGACCGGGTCGATGCCGTGCACCCGGACGTCGCCGGTGGTCGGCGTGACGAGGCCGTTGAGCGTACGCGCGAAGGTCGACTTCCCGGATCCGTTTGCGCCGACGACGGCGATCCGCCGCTGGTCGAGGCGCACCGTCACGTCCCGCAGCGCGACCCGGGCCGGGAACTCGACCGTGACGGCCGACAGCTCGATGTCCCTCACCGGACGACCTCGAACAGGGCGGCCACGCCGAGCCCGCCGCCGACGGCCGCCGTGGCGAGGCCGCGCGTGCCGGCCGGGGCGCCGGCGCGGACCAGGCGGCTGAACAGGCGGACGACGCTGACCGCGGCGCTGGCGCCCCACGGGTGGCCGAGGGCGAGTGCGCCGCCGTCGGCGCAGACCCGCGGGTCGACGTGCGTGTCGCTCGCGAGGCCCAGCCGGGTCAGCGCGGCCAGCGCCTGTGCGGCGAAGGCCTCGACGATCTCGATCGCGGCCAGGTCGGCGAGGGTGGTGCCGGTGTCGGCGAGGAGTTGCTCGACCGCCGGCACGGGGCCGAGCCCGGGCAGGGCGGGATCGCAGCCCACGGTGGCCGCGGCGACGAGGGCGAGGCCGGCTCCGGCGTCTTTCGCCGGCACCAGCGCGACCGCCGCGGCGCCGTCGCTGTCGCGGCAGGAGTTGCCGGCCGTCAGCGTGCCGCCGTCTTCGGCGTCGGGGAACAGGGCCGGGAAACGGCCGAGCATCGATTCGATCCGCTTGCGGGGGCCGCTGTCCGCGGTCGCGCCGGCCAACGGGACCAACTCGGCTTCGAAATTCGTGTGTACGGCCCGGCCGTGGCTGCGGGCGGCGTAGGCGTCCTGCCGCTCGCGGCTGATCCGGTCCAGGACGGCCAGGTCCTGCGCGGCGCGGACCATGTCGGGGTCGGGGTGGCCCGGCGGCGCGAAGGGTGCGCGGGCGTAGGCGACCCCGTCGGCGATCCGGGTCGGCGTGGTGGAGCAGCTCTCGACGCCGCCGGCGATCCGGAGCCTGCGGTCGCCGGCGCGGATCGCCTCGGCCGCCGTGATGATCGCGGCGAGGCCGCTGCCGCACTGGCGGTCGATGGTCATGCCGGGCACCGCGTTGCCGAGGCCAGCGGCAAGGGCGGCGACGCGGGCGATGTTGCCGCCCGGTCCCATGCAGTTGCCGAGCACGACGTCGCCGACGGGTGCGTCAAATTTCGTGTCGTCGAGGCAGGCCCGGATCACGGGCGCGGCCAGCTCGGCCGCGGTCAGGTGGGCGAGGGCCCCGCCCTTGACCGCGATGGGCGTACGCCGGGCGGCGACGACGACGGGCGTGTTCGGCTCAACCAATTCGATGCACCCGGCCCTCGATCGCGTCGTGGCGGATCCGCTCCCGGGCCGGCTTGCCGGTGGCGGTCCTGGGCAGCTGGTCGGTCCAGAACCAGCGGCGTGGGCGGTGGCTGCCGGTGAGCAGCGAGCCGGCGCGTTCCCGCAGCTCACGGGCGGTGGGCGGGGGCTGGCCGGGTGCGGTCTCGATGACGGCCGCGACCAGCTCGCCGGCCCGCTCGTGCGGCAGTGCGAAGACCACCGCGTCAGCGATGCCGTCGATGCCGAGCAGGGCGGCTTCGACGTCCTCGGGTACGACGGTGGCGGCGGCGGTCAGGATCGCGCCGTCGCTGCGGCCGCGCAGTCGCAGCGGGCCCGGTGCGTCCGCGACGAGGTCGCCGACCGTGCCCCAGCCGTCGGCGTCGCGGCGGAACGGGCCGTCGGTGGTGCCGAGGTAGCCGTGTGCGAAGTAGGGCGAGCGGACCCAGAGGATCTCGGCGTCGGTCCTCAGCTCGACGCCGGGGAAGGGGCGCAGGCCCTGGCCGTCGGGGTCGACGGCCACAAAGGACAGTTCGGCGGCGCCGTAGTAGCTGATCACCTGGATTCCGGCTTGCTCCGCGCGTGCCCGCAGATCCGGATCGAGGCGGGCGCCGCCGATCAGCGCGACGCGTACCCGATGCGGGGTGTTGGTTTCCAGAACGTCGCGCAGGGCGTAGGGCGTGCCGTGCAGGACGGTCGCGTGGGTCAGGTCGGCCTTGGAGACGCTGTGCGTGCGGGGCAGCAGGATGGTGGCGCCCAGGTGGCGGGCGTGTGCGGCCGAGAACATGGTCACCGAGGAGACCAGCGGCGACGGCAGGTAGACGACGTCATGCTTGGTCAGGACGGTGAGCCGCTCGACGGCGGCGAACGAGGCGGCCCAAGAGGCGGCGGTGCGGACGATCATGCGCGGCGCGCCGGTGCTGCCCGAGGTGAAGGTGCCCCAGCCCATGCCGGGTCGACGGTCGACCGCCTCCGCGCGTTGCTTCAGGTCGGTCCAGTAGGTGTCGTCCCAGCGGTCGTCGCCGACCAGCGGCACGCCGCCGGCCTGGTGCACGGCCAAGGCGGTGACCAGTGCGGTCACCCGGTCAGGGTGGCGGATCGGCACGACCTGGCCCGGCTCGATGCCTGCGGGCGTCGCGCGTTCGATGCGCTCGTCGAGTTCCGCGGCGGTGAGGACGGTGTCGCCGTGGATCAGGCCGCCGGTCACGCCCTGGTCCGGGTGGGATTGCCGAAGGCACGGGGGTACGCGCGCCACAGCGCCATCGTGATGATCGTGGCGGCCACGGTCTTGAGCAGGTCGCCCGGGAGGAAGGCGGCGCTGGTGACCGCGGTCCTGCCGATCGAGAGGCCGGTGACCATCGACTGCACCGGGATGCCGATCGCGTAGACGACCAGCGCGCCGCCGACGAAGCAGCCGAGCGCGGTGCGCCACCAGACCGGCCGGCGGCCGCCGAGCCGGACGATCAGGCCGACCACGAACGCGCCGAAGATCCAGCCGATGAGGAAGCCGGCGGAGGGGCCGACGAAGACGCCCGCGCCACCGCGGCCGCCGGAGAGCAGCGGGAGCCCGGCGAGGACGAGCACGAGGAAGATGACGACGGCGGTGGCGCCACGCCAGGCGCCCAGCACGGCGCCGGCGAGCATCACGCCGAGCGTCTGCGCGGTGATCGGCACGGGCCCGCCGATGGGTATGGCGCCCGGGAGGCCGAGGACGGCGAGGATGGCGGCGAAGACCACGATCCGGGTGACGTCGCGCGTATCGAACCTGTCCATCGACTCCCTCTCTTGAACGCCGTTCACCTGAACACCGTTCTCCTGAACGGCGTTCACTATAGTGGTGGGATGCCGAGATCGGATAGCAGCGGTTATGTCCGAAACACCCGCGACGACGTCGTCGCCGCGGCGCTGGAGATCCTCGACCGCCAGGGTCTACCCGACCTGACGATGCGGCACCTGGCGAACACGCTGGGAGTGGCGGCGAGCGCGCTGTACTGGCACTTCCCCAACAAGCAGTCGTTGCTGGCGGCGGTGTCGGACCAGATCATCGCCGGGGCGCGGCTCTCGTCGCGGTCCGCTGCCGACTGGCGCGACGCGGTCCGGGCAGAGGCGTCGGCGCTGCACGACGCGCTGCTGGCCTTCAAGGACGGCGCGGAGGTGGTCTCCAGCACGCTGGCGCTGGGGTTGGGGGCTGCTGAGCTGCAGCAGCGGTTGGCTTCGGCGATCGGCGGGGGCGGGTTCGACCCGCGGACCACGGAGCTCGCCGCGGAGACGATGGTCCACTTCATCGTCGGGCACGCTTTCCACCGTCAGCAGCGCATGCAGGCCGACAGCCTGGGGGCGGTGGCGGAGGAGCATTCGCTGGACCATGAGGATCCGGCGGCCCAGGCGCCGCAGGCGTTCGAGCTGGGGATCACGCTGTTGGTGGCCGGCTTGGAGGCCCAGGTCCGGCCGCCTGTCCAGGCTCGCTGAGCGCGGGCCGCAAGCCTTCACGTGACTTCGTAGAACTCTCTGGTGAACCTTCGCGGCTCCGCTCGGTACCAATCAGCGTGGGACTCACCAACTGGCTGCGCGCGGTGCGGCAAATGCTTGGGCTGGGCGTGAAGCGGCCCCCGCGGGATCCGGCAGGGGCCGCGTAGGTCGCGCGTTCGGGTCAGGCCGTGTGGCGTTGACGCAGCCAGAGGAGGGGGCCGCTGGCCAGGTAGGCGATCACGACCGCGAAGAAGGTCGCACGGATGTCCAGCAGCGCGCCGACCACCGGGACCAGGAGCAGCCACGGCGGCAGCTTCACGAGGCGGGCCAGCTTGGCGTAGGGGAAGCTCGAGACCATCGCGAACGCCAGGAGGGCGACGCCGGCGACGACGAACGTGCCCGAGACCGGCAGGCCGATCAGGACCGCGAGGGCCAGCACCGCGGCGGCCATCGTGGTGGGCACGCCGCAGAAGAAGCGGCCGTCCTTCGGGCTGACGTTGAACCGGGCCAGGCGGATCGCGGCGCAGCCGGCGACCAGCGCGCAGGCGATGGCGGCGCCGGCGGTCGAGACCGTGCCGTGCAGCGACGCGTACACCACGACCGGTGCGGCGAGGCCGAACGAGCACATGTCGGCCAGGGAGTCCATCTGGGCGCCGAACGGGCTGGCCACGCCGAGGCGGCGGGCGAGGATGCCGTCCAGGCCGTCGAAGACCACGCAGGCCACCAGGCAGATCGCGGCGATCCGGACGTCGCCCTGCATGGCCAGGAAGATGGCCAGCAGGCCGAGGCCCAGGCTCGCCAGCGTGCAGCCGTTGACCAGCGCGAACTTCGCGCGCCGGGCGGCCGTGCGCTCACCGGGCAGCAGCGGGATCGACATGCCGACAGCCGGGGCCGCCTCGCTGGGGCCTACCGCGGGGCTGATCGGCGCGATCGCCTGGATCTCGCGGATGGCCAGCGGATCGACGGTGTGGCTGTCGGGATGCACCAAGGTGACCCGCGAACGCCGGCCGACCCGCACGCGCAGGACCTGCCGGGCCAGGGTGCTACCGCCGCGACGCAGGCCGTACCACCGGCGACCGCCGGGGCGCGGGCTGTCGAAGGCGAGCCGCGGACTATCGATGGTGCTACGCCGACGCCAAGGGGCTCTCGGCACGTGGTCCTCCAGGTCCGGGGATCGGATTTCTCCGCCGCCAAGATCGAACGACCGCCCGATCTTGCGGTCTACACCATCGCACAGATGGGGCTGATTGGCGAGAGTCGTACACGGTCCAATCGGATGAACCGGCACGAACGCGACAGTCTTCACTTAAACGGCATAGCCGACGGTTTGAGCTCTTGGCCCAATCACCGAGTATACGGCCTAGGCGGCAACATTGGTGATTTGTGCCGTCTGCGCAGCTCAGCGGCCCCATGCCGGGATCGCCTGCGCGGCGACATCGGTGAGCGTCAGCCCCGGCACCTCGGCGCGGGAGAACCAGCGTGCGTCAGCCGTCGATCCGCCGACCTCGGCCACCCGCGGCTCGGTGGCCACCGGGACATCGACGCGATACGTGACCCGCACCGCATGCCAGTCGATCGGATAGCCCTCGGGCCCGAGCGCCCGCGGGTTGCGGTGGTCGGACACCGACAGCAGCTCGACGATCTCGCCGGCCTGCCCCGACTCCTCGGCCAGCTCGCGCAGCAACCCGGCCGCCGGCTGCTCGCCGAAGTCGGTCCCGCCACCGGGCAGGTGCCACTTGCCGGCACCGGGAAAACCTTCGGAGATCTTCGTCAGGAGTACGCCGCGCGGCGAGGTCACCAGCCCATAGGCGGCGAACCGCTGCCCCCGGTCGGCCGGCAAGGGAGGTGGTGACGGCCGCCGCCCGAGCGGATGCGGCGCGGCGAAGTCGAGCGGGACCACGGGCTGGCCGAGGATCTCCGCGGTGAACGGCATGAGCCTTAGGTCGGCCAGCTCGCGCACGGCCACCCAGGCGACCTGGTCGCTGGTCCCGGCCACCTCGTGCCGCAGGATGCCGCGGCGCACGCTGACCTCGTACACGATGAGGTCGAAATGCCAGGCGAAGTCGATGTCCCACAACTCACGCACGGACGCCATCGCGGCGATCGGCCGCCCGATCTCGATCTCGAGCCCGGTCTCCTCGCGGTACTCGCGCACCAGCGCGTCCGCGGGCGACTCCCCGTGCTCGAGCCCGCCGCCGGGAATCTGCCAGACGCCGGGGAAGTCGGACGCGTCCGAAGACCGGGCAAGCAACACCCGACCGCCATCCCGGCACAGCCCGTAGGCACCGATCCGCCGCCGCCGCTCCATGATCAGAAGATCTTACTGACGGGTACGCCCCGCCCGCGCCGCACCGGGACCGCCGGGAGCGGTTCGACGCGGCCCATGCCCGCCACCGCGACTACGTCGCCAGCCATCCGATGCGGGTTGGGTCGGGTTCCGCCGTCGCGGCTACTCAGGGAAGGCGGCGCGGACCGCGTCGGCGGTTACTTCCGTGATGGCGGATTCCGGGAGGCCGCGGACCTCGTCCACCGGGAACCAGCGGGCGTCGTCCGTGGAGCCGCCTACGTCGGCGACCTTCGGGGCGACCGGGTTGTCGACGGCCACGCGGTAGAAGGCGCGGACGCCGTGCCAGTCGATCGGGTAGCCCTCCGGGCCCAGCGACGCCGCGTCGCGGTGGCTCGCCACGCCCAGCAGCGACACCAGGCGGCCCGACTGGCCTGTTTCCTCGACCAGTTCGCGGAGCAGGGCCTGGCCCGGCTGCTCGCCGAAGTCCGTGCCGCCGCCAGGTAGGTGCCAGCAGCCCGCGCCCGGGTAGCCCGCCGCGACCCGGGTCAGCAGGATTCGGCCGGCCGGGTCGAGGGCCACCGCGTACGCGGCGAAGCGCTGCGCGCGGTGCAGGCCGTCGGGGCCCGGCGCGGCGTAGAAGGAGGGGAAGTCCGGGGTCTCGTCCGGGCGCAGGTCGATGGTCGCCGGTGGCAGGCCCAGCGCGGTGGCCGTGAACGGGCGCAGGGGCAAGCCCTTGGCCTCGTCCAGGGTGTGCCAGCGGGCCAGGTCCGTCGGTTGGCCGACCCGGTCGACCAGGGTGCCGCCGCGGACCGAGGCGGCGTAGATCAACCGGTCGGTGTGGATCGTGACCCCGCGGTGTGGGAGGGCGCGCATGTCGGCCAGCACGTCGCGGAGGCCGGTCACCGTGATGGAGAGGCCGGTTTCGGCGGCGGACTCGCGTACAACTGTGTGGTTGGGATCCTCACCATGATCGACAGCGCCGCCGGGGAGGGACCAGGCGCCCGGGGTGCCGGACCGGGTGGATGCCCGGACCAGGAGCACGCGGCCGCTGCCGTCGGTGCAGACGGCGTAGGCCGCTATGCGGCGAACCGGTTCGAGCGCGGGGGTCACAGAGGGAGATTCTTCCCGAATCACTCGACACCTCCGGGGCTGGAGTCGGATTGCTGACACTTGATCACCCGCAGGGGTCCAGATTCAGGGTAAGGCTCCGGGCGGTACCCGAGGTAGAACCGTCCTGTCGGGTGGACCGTAGAAGCATGACGACGAGCGCGAACCCACCGTACAAACAGCTACGCCGAACCACCGACGACAAGATCATTGCAGGCGTCTGCGGCGGCCTCGGCCGCTACTTCGGCGTCGACCCGGTGCTGATGCGAGTGATCTTCGCGGTCACCGTGGTCCTCACCGGCGGCCTGGCGCTGCTGGCCTACCCGGTGCTGTGGTTCCTGATGCCGGAAGAGCCGCCCGGCGCGGCGTGGCACGGCGGCGGCGCGTCCGCGAACTGGCAGACCCAGACCCGCGGCGTAGACGAGCATGCCGAGCACCAGGAAGGCGATCGGCATCGACAGTGGACGGCGCTCGAGCACGCGCGGCAGCACACCGGCCA
>NZ_JBFAIU010000193.1:0-14302 GCF_040654855.1 Asanoa sp. NPDC050611 | reverse complement strand
GGTGCGGGATGTCAGCCGGTGCGGCACGTGACCGTCGGCCACGTCCAGTTGCCGTTGGCCATGACCGTGATGCCGAAGTTGTTGCCACTGCCGTTCGGGCGGGCGGTGATGGTGCCGCTCGTGCCGCTGACCGAGGCGCTCCAGCTGTTCTGCAGGGTCTGGCCGCCGTTCAGGTTGAGGGTGACGACCCAGTTGCTGGCGCCGCTGACCGCGACGTTCAGGTTGAACCGGTCACCCCACTGCTGGCCCGCGGAGAGGGTGGCCGTGCAGTTGCCGCCCTGCGGCGGCGGGGTGGTGGGCCCGCCGGGGTTGCCGCCGCCGCTGCCTTCGCGGACGGTGATGTCGGAGCTGCCACTGCTCTGGTAGCCCTCGGTAGCCATGATCTGGTAGCTGTGGTTGCTGCCGAGGTTCAGGCCGGCCCTCGCCCAGGCGTCGAAGTGGTTGGCGGTGGTGATCGTGCCGCCGGTGCGCTTCTGCTGGCGGACGCTCCAGTACTGGTAGAACGTCGCCGTGCCGTCGATCGAGGGCTGGTTGACCCGCTGCGTGCGGTACAGGTCGTAGGTGCCACCGTCGGTGGTGACCGAGCCGACCCGGGTGGCGCCCGTGCTCGGGTTGTACGTGCCGAAGTTCTCCACCACGTAGTACTCGATGAGCGGGTTGCGCGTCCAGCCGTACAGGGCGAGGTAGCTGTTGCCGTTCGGGCTGTACGAGCCCGAGTAGGTGATCGTCCTGCGACTGCCGGTGGCCCAACCCTTGCCGCCGACCCAGTTGTTGGTGCCGCTACCCCACTGGCTGGAGTACCGGCCGTCGGCGCGCAGCGTCATGCTGGCGTTGCCGCTGTCTTTCCAGAACGAGAAGAAGTACCCGTTGTGCGTGCCGGTGCTGTTCGAACTGACGGTCCGGTCGGCCTCGGCGTACGCGCTGGGTGCCAGCATCGTCGTGCCGCTCACGGCCAGCACCGCGGCGCTCGCGACGCCGACGAGCAGCCGCAGGCGGCCGCGCCTCCTCGGTGTGGTGTGCGTGTCGCTCATCTGCCTACTTCCTTCTACTGACGGCTGGCACGAGGCCAGCGAGGGGCCGCAGGTGGGCAGGAGGTGGGGCGGGTGACCGAGGTCTCGACCTGGGACGTTGCATCGATCGCGATAGATTCGGAGTATTACAGCGGCGGTTCGGAGGCGTCAACGACTTCCGGAACTTTCCGGATGCCTGTTGCAGCGCAGGGTGCATCGCCAGCGGTCTGACGTGCGGATATCCCATCGCCGCAGGGCGCGTAGCAAGGCGATGGGCAGACTGGTGCTTAACCGCTCAAGTGCCGTCCGGAAGTTTTCCGGAACTGGGATCAGGTGGTCGAGGCGGCGTAGATCTCGGCGATCGACCCGTCGAGGATGCGGTCGAACTCCTCGTCGCTCTGCCCCCGCTCGAGGCCCTCCGTGAACGCCCGGGAGAAGCTGGCGATCAGCAGGTGGTTGCGCGCGAGCCGGGTGACGGCCTCCGCACGGGTGTAGCCGCCCGACAGGGCCACCACCCGCAGCACCTTCGGATGCCGGATCAGGTCGAGATAGAGGTCGTCCTGGGTCGGGATCGAGAGCTTGAGCATCACCTGCCGCCCGTCGGGCACGCTCGACAGGCGGTCCGCGATGCCCGCCGCGAGCAGCCCTTCGGCCTCCGCCTTCTCCGGGCTCTCGATGTCGACCTCGGGTTCGAGGATCGGCACCACGCCGGCGTCGAGGATCTGGCCGGCATACCCGAACTGCTGGTCCAGGACCGCCGCGATGCCGCCGGGGTCGGCCCGGGCGATGAACGACCGCATCTTCGTGCCGAACACCTGCCGCGCCTGTGCGCGCTCCAGCAGACCGTCGAGCTTCGTGAACGGCTTCATCAGCCGCACGCCGTCGCCCTCCCCCGCGAGCCCTTCGTCGACCTTGACGAACGGCACCACCCGCTCGCGTTCCCAGAGGTACGTCGGCGCGGGCGTGCCGGCGATGTCGCGGTCCATCGTCTGCTCGAAGAGGATCGCGGCGAGGATGCGGTCCCCGTCGAACCCGGGCGAGGTGATCAGCCGGGCGCGGAACTCGTGCATGAGGTCGAACATCTCCGCGTCGGTGTCGTACGCCGACTCGGGCACGCCGTACAACGCGAGTGCCTTGGGCGTGCTGCCACCGCTCTGGTCGAGGGCGGCGACGAAGCCGCTGCCGCCGGCCACCTTGTCCATCTGCTCCTGGTTCATGGCCACGTCCCCTCTCTGCCCACCTCATACCCCACCCGCGCCCGACTACATCACGATGATCTTCCGCACGTCCGCAGGCGGGTGATTCACGCCCGACGGATGACGGCACGGCGGTAACATCTGGCACTTGGACCGGGCTCGCCGGAGCCGGCCGACCGGATCGGGGGGACCATGCCGACCACACCGCTGACCGGGCGACCCGCCTGGCAGGCGCTCGCCGCACACCACGCGGAGATCGGCGGTCGGCACCTGCGGGAGCTGTTCGCGGCGGATCCGGGCCGCGGTGAGCGGCTGACCGCGGAGGCGGCGGGCCTCTACCTCGACTACTCCAAGAACCGGATCACCGACGAGACCGTACGGCTGCTCGTCCAACTGGCCCGCGAGTGCGACCTGGAGCAGCGGCGCGACCTGATGTTCTCCGGCGCGCCCATCAACACCTCCGAGCACCGCTCCGTCCTGCACGTGGCACTGCGCATGCCCAAGGGCAGCACGCTGGTCGTCGACGGCGTCGACGTGGTGGCCCAGGTGCACGAGGTGCTCGACCGGATGGCCGCGTTCGCCGAGCGGGTCCGGTCGGGCGAGTGGCGCGGGCACACCGGCAAGCCCATCCGCAACATCGTCAACATCGGCATCGGCGGCTCGGATCTCGGCCCGGTCATGGCGTACGAGGCCCTGCGCCAGTACACCGACCGCGACCTGACGTTCCGCTTCGTGTCCAACGTGGACTCGACGGACTTCGTCGAGGCGACCCGGGACCTCGCGGCCGACGAGACGCTGTTCGTCATCTCCTCCAAGACCTTCGGCACACTGGAGACGCTGACCAACGCCCACTCCGCGCGGGACTGGTGCATCGAGCGGCTCGGTGACGAGGCGGCGATCGCCAAGCACTTCGTCGCGGTGTCCACCAACGCGCAGCGCGTCTCCGAGTTCGGCATCGACACCGCCAACATGTTCGGATTCTGGGACTGGGTCGGCGGCCGCTACTCCATGGACTCGGCCATCGGACTGTCCACGATGGTCGCCGTCGGCCCGGCCGGCTTCGCGGAGCTGCTGGCCGGTTTCCACGAGATGGACGAGCACTTCCGCACCGCGCCGCTCGACGAGAACCTGCCGGCGCTGATGGGCCTGCTCGCCGTCTGGTACGTCAACTTCTTCGGCACGCAGAGCATCGGCGTGATGCCGTACGAGCAGTACCTGAAGCGGTTCCCGGCCTATCTCCAGCAGCTCACGATGGAGTCCAACGGCAAGCACGTCACCCGCGACGGGGAGCCGGTCGACTACGACACCGGCCCGGTCTACTGGGGCGAGCCGGGCACCAACGGCCAGCACAGCTTCTACCAGCTGATCCACCAGGGCACCCGGCTCATCCCGGTCGACCTGATCGGGTTCGGGCAGACCCTCAACCCGCTCGGCGAGCACCACGACCTGCTGATGTCCAACGTGTTCGCCCAGGCGCAGGCGCTGGCCTTCGGCAAGACCGAGGAGGAGGTACGCGCGGAGGGCACGCCGGCCGACGTCGTGCCGCACCGGGTCATGGAGGGCAACCGGCCGACCAACGTGCTGCTGGCCGAGCGGCTCACCCCCCGGCTCCTCGGCGCCCTGGTCGCGCTCTACGAGCACAGCGTCTTCACGCAGGGGACGATCTGGGGCATCGACTCGTTCGACCAGTGGGGCGTCGAGCTCGGCAAGGCCCTGGCCGCCAAGACTATTCCCGAGCTGACCAGCGACACCGAGCCGGAGCTCGACCACGACTCGTCGACCAACGCGCTCATCCGCCGCTACCGCGCCATGAAGGGCTGACCAGCGCCGCCGTTGGGCCGAACCACCGTCGCGGAGGGGCCGCAGGCGCGAGAATGACCATGACTTCGCCTTTCGACGGGGGGACGGCGCGTGGTCATGGCAGACAGGCACGGCGCCGCCGACGCGCTGGTGTTCTTCGGCGCCACCGGCGACCTCGCGTACAAGCAGATCTTTCCGGCCCTGGCGGGTCTGGCCGCGAAGGGCCGGCTCGACCTGCCGGTGATCGGGGTCGCCAAGTCCGGATGGGACCGGCAGCAGCTGGTCGAGCGGGCCCAGCAGAGCCTGGCGGCGGCCGGGGTCACCGACCCCGGCACCGTGCGCGGGCTGACCGACCGGCTGCGCTACGTGGACGGGGACTACGCCGACCCGGCCACCTTCCGGGCGCTGCACACCGAGCTGGGCTCGGCATCCGCCCGGGCTCCCCTGTTCTACCTGGCGATCCCGCCGGCGCTGTTCGGGACCGTGGTGACGGCGCTGCACGACTCCGGCTGCGCCGACGGTGGCCGCGTGGTCGTCGAGAAGCCGTTCGGGCACGACCTCGCGTCGGCGCGTGAGCTGAACGCCGTGCTGCACCAGGTGTTCCCCGAGGAGGCGATCTACCGCATCGACCATTTCCTCGGCAAGGAGGCCGTGCTCGGCCTGCTGTACTTCCGGTTCGCCAACGCGCTGCTCGAACCCTTCTGGAACCGGCACTACGTCGACTCGGTGCAGATCACCATGGCCGAGGAGTTCGGTGTCACCGGGCGGGGCGCGTTCTACGACCAGACCGGCACGGTCCGCGACGTGGTGCAGAACCACCTGCTCCAGGTGCTGAGCCTGGTGGCGATGGAACCGCCGGCGGGGTACGGGCATCAGGACGTCCGCGACGAGAAGATCAAGGTGTTGCGGGCGATCCCGCCGCTGCGCCGCAACGACGTGGTCCGTGGCCAGTTCGCCGGCTACCGCGACGAGCCGGGAGTGGCCACCGGTTCGACGGTCGAGACGTTCGTGGCGCTGCGCGCCCATGTCGACACGTGGCGGTGGGCCGGCGTGCCGTTCTTCGTGCGCGCCGGGAAGTGCCTGCCCGTGACGGCCACCGAGGTGGTGGTGCGCCTGCGCCGGCCGCCGGCGACGCTCACCGCGGCGGACCGCGACCATCCGCCCAACCACGTGCGGTTCCGGCTGAGCCCCGAGGGCGTGATCTCGCTGGGTGTCACGGTCCGGGCTCCGGGCGAGACCATGTCCGGAGCGGACGTCGAGCTCGCGGCGCTGGACCGGCCCGCGGTGGCGGACGTGCCGCCCTACGAGCGGCTGCTCGGTGACGCCCTGGTCGGCGACGCCTCGCTGTTCACCACCGAGCCCGGCGTGGAAGCGGCGTGGGCGGTCGTCGACCCGGTGCTCGAGGACCACACCGCGCCGATCTCCTACGACACCGCGACCTGGGGACCGGAACCGGCCCGCAACCTCATGTCAGCACACGGCGGCTGGCACGACCCCGTGCGCGGAACCTAGTCGTCGTCATCGTCATCGTCGTCGTCATCGTCGCCGCCCGGGCAGGCGGTCAGGGCGAGCACGGCGGCGGTGCCGCCGGCCAGGGCGAAGGTCCGGCCGAAGAAGGCTCGACGGCTCATCGCGGCACTGTCGTGGGGTTCGCTGTGCGGGTCGGTTCGACGATCGTCCATGCGGGAATGATGGCATCGTCGCCGCCCGCCGGGAAGCTCTACGGGCCGGCCGGTTGCAGCCGGCGCGCGAGCGTCGCGGCCGCCGCGAGCACGAGGTCGCGGTCGGTGGAGGTGACGACGTCGTAGCTGTCGGCGTCGCGTTGCCGCCCGAACACCCCGCTCGCGAACCGGCTGCCGACGACGATGACCGTCCACTCGCCGGCCAGCGGGTCGTCGCCCGGGATCTCGCAGCCCCGGACCCGCCGCGCCGGGTGCGCCGGCATCCGGCGGCCGAAGGCGGCCGTGAAGACGCCCTCCGCGGCGATCTTCTCGTAGCGGCGCCGCGTCGCAGGGTCGAACCGCCGCGCGTCCTGGAACGACGTCAGCAGGATCGTCGGCTCGGTGGCGGCGATCCCCCGCTCCTCCAGCGCGCGGCTGCGGCCGAGCATGGCGGCGCGCGACGCGCGGTCGGCCCGGTGCCGCGCGGACGCCACGGCGAACGGCGTCGCGCCGGGCGCCCCCGGGCGGGCCGGACGCCCCGGCGGCAGCTGCTCCGTCGGCTCCAGGAGGCGGCCGGGCAACGGGCCCGGGCGGCCGAGCAGCCAACCCTGGCCCAGGGTGGCCCCGGCCGCCCGCGCGGCCGCGAGCTGGTCGGGTGTCTCGATGCCCTCGGCGAGGATCAGCGCCCCGGTGCGGGCGGCCTCGGACCGGGCGGCGTCGACCACGCGCACCGCGTGTGCCGTGGTCAGGTCCCGGGTGACCGCCCGGTCGAGCTTGATGATGTCCGGCTCCAGCAGGGGCATCATGGCCTGGCTGTCGGCCTCGGCGCCGACGTCGTCGAGGGCCATCCGGTGATCGGCGGACCGCCAGTCGTCCAACGCCGTCAGCAGGCCGGCGGGGTCGTCGGTCACCGACCGCTCGGTCACCTCGGCGACGACCCGCAGCCGCTCGTCGGCCCGGTCGACCAGCGGGCGCAGGTCCGGTGGGCAGTCCGTGGCGGCGGTGACCGGCTCCACGTTGACGAACAACGGCAGCGCGGTCGGAAGGCCGGCGGCGAACGCGCCGTCGTAGGCGGCGGCCCGGCAGACCCAGTCGAGTTCGCCCAACCGGCCGGAGGCGCGGGCCGCGTCAAGCAACGCCTGTGGGCGGTGCCAGGCCGATCCGGCGGGACCGCGGGCCAGCGCCTCGAACGCCACGACCTCGTCGCGGGCGAGGTCGACGATCGGCTGGTAGACGCTGCGCACGGCGCGCCCGGCCAGGATCGCGTCCAGGCCGTCGCCACGTGGCGTCATCGCCGTACCCCCGTCCGTCGACATACCGACGCTACCCGGCGTTTCCGCCGCGCCGTGACGGTTGGGGACCAGGGGTCCCGTGTGACGCCCGATGTGCGTGGGTAGTGGAGGGCATGAACCGCAACCTCGTCCGGGTGCTGCTGTCCGTCTGGGATCGACCGGCATTCCGGGCCGGCCTGCGGCACCTCATCGACCTCGACGAGGTGACCGCCCTGCTTGCGGCGTTGGCCGTCGACGATCGCGACCACGAGGTCGACCGCCGTGTACGCGGTCTCGTGCGGTCGGCGCTGGACACGGCGGAGATCCGGCGCGCCCTCCTGCTGCTGGTCGACGCCGACGACGCCCGGCAGGACGTCTCGGCGACCGTCACGGAGGCGCTGGCCGACCGCCCGGAGCTGGCGCGCGCGATCGTGTCCGCATTGGACGATGCCGCCGTACGGGCCGAGCTCGCCGCGGCGCTCGAGTCACCGCACCTGCGGGCGGCCGTGTGGCGGGCCGTGGAGGACGAGTTCCGCGGCCGGCGCTGGCGGATGATCGGCGAGCTGGCCCTCGTGCTCGCCCGTCACCGCCACGCGCGCCGCCTGGTCTGGCAGCTCAAGCGCCACGGCGTCCTGCGCGAGCTGCGGCAGGGCCCGGCTCAGCCGAGCACCGACGGGTGAAGGTAGTAACCGTCGTCTGTGGACAGTGTGCGCTTGACCCGGCGGGACTGCTCGTCCGCGATCACCTCCTCCTTGCCCTGCTCCAGACCGTCGAGCGTGGTCGACGCGACCTCGTGCGGATCCACCTTCGGCACGTCGAGGTCCCGCACCAGGTCCGTGTCCATGAAGCCGACGTGCAGGCTGAGCACCTCCACGCCTTGCGGGCGCAGGTCCATCCGCAACGCGTTGGTGTAGCTCCACGCGGCCGACTTGCTCATCGAGTACGCCGCGATGACGGGAAGGGCGTACCACGCCTCGTCCGACACGACGTTGACGATGGCGCCGCCCCCGTTGCGCAGGATCGTCGGCGCGAGTGCCTGGGAGGTCCGGATCAACCCGTAGAGGTTGACGTCCACCACCCGCTGGGCCGCCCGCACCAGCTCAGGATCGAGGGCGCCGCCGGGGTGCGCGCCTCCGGTGCCCGCGTTGTTGACCAGGAGCGTGACGTCGGCACACTGCTCGGCGGCGGCCGCGACCGACTCGTCGCTGGTCACGTCGAGCGCGATCGGGGTGATCCCCGGATGGTCGAAGGCCGCCGGTTCCCGCACGCCGACGTAGACCTTCGCGGCGTCGCGGGCACCGAGCTCCTCGGCCATGGCCAAGCCGAAACCACGGTTCCCACCGGTAACAAACGCAACTGAACCCTGAACGCGCATCATGACCCCCCGGAACGAGCTGAACCCATGCTTACCCACGCCCTGCCGGCGCAACCGGAGGTCGGGCACGTGCCTGCTCCCCCGGCCGGGGGATCCGGCGGCGACGTGGGCACGGATAATCGAACGGGTGTGCCTGCCGCGACGCCTCGCCGGTTCGCTCGGCGCCGCCCGCGGGCGCGGCGTCGAACGGGCGCTGGCCGGGCAGTCGGTCCTGATCGCCGCCGTCTGTGTGGCGGTCGACGCCGCCGCCATGGCGATGGGCGGCCTGCCGCTGCGGTCGCCCGTCGGCGCGGCCCTCCTCGTGCTCGTGGTGCTCGTCGACGCGGCCCTGGTGCTGCCCGTCCGGCTGGCCGGCTGGGTCGCGCTGGCCCACGCGGTGGTCCGGGTCGGCGTCACGGCGGCCGTCTGGGGCGTGGTCAGCCTGCACGGCACCGGTGGCGGTCCGGTCTCCGTCGGGGACCGCCAGGTCGGGTTCCTCATCGCCGGGTACCGGGCCGGAGCCTGGCTGCGCCGCTGGCCGGCGGCGCTGTCGCTGGGCGCGCTGGTCGCGGGCGCGGCCATCAGCCGGTGCTTCGGGGCCGACCCGGAGCCGCTGCCCGTCCTCGTCGCCGTCGCCGCCAACGCGGTGCTGCCCTGGCTGGTCGGGCGTTACACCACCGCCCGCCGGGCGCACGTCGACGAGCTGCGCCACCGCCGGGAGAGCGTCGCGGCGGCGGTTGCCCGGGACCGCACCGTGATCGCCCGCGACCTGCACGACGTGATCTCCCACCACGTCAGCGCGATCGGGGTGCACGCCGGCGCCGCCCGCCTCGGCCTCGACGCGCGGGACGGCGCCGGCGGGCCCGTGGCCCGGTCGCTGTCGGCGGTGGAGGTGGCCAGCCGGGCCGCCATGGCGGACCTGCGCACGATGCTCGACGTGCTGCACGGCAACTCCGACGGGGCCGGCCAGCCCGGCCTGGCCAACCTCGACGAGCTGGTCGCGGCGACGCCGGTCCGCCTCACCGTCCATGGTGGAGCGAGGAGGCTGCCCGGCGCGGTCGACGTGGCGCTGTACCGGGTCGCGCAGGAGATGCTGACCAACGCGCTGCGGCACGGCGACGGGACCGTGCCGGACCTCGAGATCCGGTACGGGGCCGACACCGTGAGCCTGGTCGCCCGCAACGGGATCGGGCCGGCCGCCCGGCTGGCGGGGACCGGGCGTGGACTGGCCGGCGTCCGGACCAGAGCCGCGATGTTCGACGGCACCGTCAGCTTCGGCCCGGACGCGACCGGGCGGCGCTGGGAGACCGCCGTCACCGTGCCCACGGGAGAAGACTGATGCGGATCCTGCTCGCCGACGACCACGCGATGTTCCGCTCCGGGCTGCGGGCGGTCCTGGAGACGCAGCCGGACCTCGACTGCGTCGCCGAGGTCGCCGACGGGCGGGCCGCCGTCGCCGAGACCGAGCGGCTGCGGCCGGACCTGGCCATCCTCGACGTGCGGATGCCCGTGCGCGACGGGCTCGCGGCGGCCGAGGCGATCCTGTCCGGTCCGGCGGCGGCCACGACGCGCGTGCTCATGCTCACCACCTACGACACCGACGAGTACGTCCACCGCGCGCTGGCCGCCGGTGCGAGCGGCTTCCTGCTCAAGAGCCTTCCGCCGGAGGAGGTGGTCAGCGCGGTCCGGGTGGCCGCCCGCGGCGACGCGGTCGTGGACCCCTCGGTGACCCGCCGGCTGGCGTCCAGGTTCGCCGCGGCCCTCGCGCCGGCGGTGCGGGAGGCGCCCGGGCTCGACCGGCTGACGGCCCGCGAGCGGGAGGTGCTGGTCCTGCTCGCCGCGGGGTGCACCAACGCGGAGATCGGGGCGCGGCTGTTCGTCGGCGACGAGACCGTCAAGACGCACGTGTCCCGGATCCTGGCCAAGCTCGGCCTCCGGGACCGCATCCAGGCGGCGTTGTACGCGCACCGCCACGGGCTGAGCACGGACCGCTGACGGTCCCCCGGGCGGGGGACGCCTCGTCCCCGGTCGCGGTGACGATCGCGGGCCGGCACGGTTCCTAGCATCGAGCCCGATGACGAACTCCTACGGTGGGCCCGGTTCACCGCGTGGCCGGGCGCGGGTCCCGGCGCGCCCGATCGGCCGGGCGACGGTCTCCCCCGCCGCGCCGCCGCCGACGAAAGCGCGCCGGCGGCGCAGGCGCGTCAACCTCGTCGTCGCCGGCTTCGCGGTCTTCGTGATGCTCGCCGGCGTCGGCGTGGCGACGTTCGGCTGGTACGCGACCAAGGTGCCGACGCCCGAGGACATCGTCCCGCCGTCGGCCACCACGATCCTCGCCAGCGACGGCTCGGTCATCGCCAAGCTCGGCTCGGCGAACCGCGAACTGGTCGCCGCCGACCGGATTCCGGACTTCCTGATGAAGGAGGTCGCCGCGGCCGAGGACCGCTCGTTCTTCACCCGCAAGGGCGGCGTCGACTACGCGGGCATCGTGCGGGCGGCGCTCAACAACGCGACCGGCGGCGACACACAGGGCGCCTCGACGATCACCCAGCAGTACGCCCGCCGGGCCTACGACGGCCAGCAGTCCTACGGCAACCTGACCGAGGAGAGCTACACCCGCAAGCTCAAGGAGGCGATCCTGGCCTCCAAGCTGGCCAAGGAGTTCGACCCGCCGACCATCATGGTGCGCTACCTGAACATCATCTACTTCGGACGCGGTGCGTGGGGCATCCAGGCGGCGGCACGGGCGTACTTCGGCAAGGACGTCGACAAGCTGAACGTGGCCGAAGGGGCCGTGCTCGCCGCTGTGGTCAAGCAGCCGGACCCGGACGGGGCCACCGGGCACAAGGGCTTCGACCCGGCGGTCAACCCGCAGGCCGCGAAGGACCGGTGGAGCTACGTCCTCGACGGGATGGTCGAGCAGGGCTGGCTCGAGCCGGCGGCGCGACCCACGGCGTACCCGGTGGTGCGCAAGCTCGACGCGAAGGCCTGCACCATCGACTGCGGCGTGAACACCCCGCAGGGCAACGTCGTCAACTACGTCAAGGAGGAGCTGGCGGCCATGCGGCTCTGCGGCCAGCCGGGCGGGCCGACCTGCTCGGACGCGCTGCAGGCTGGTGGCTACCGGATCAGGACGACGATCGACCCGAAGACGCAGGCGGCCGCGGTCGCCGTGGCGCAGCGCTCGCGGAAGGGTTCCCAGGTCCACGGCCAGCCGGCCAACCTGCAGGCGGCGGTGGTCGCGGTCGACCCGCGGACCGGGCGGGTGCTCGCGTACTACGGCGGCGACAACGGCACGGGCACCGACTACGCCGGCCGGAACGTGGACGCCGCCGGCAACGTCACCGGTGGTCACCCGCCGGGATCGACGTTCAAGATCTACACGCTGGCCGCCGGGCTCAACAACGGGATCTCGCTCGAGTCGCGCTGGAAGGCCAACCCTTTCACGATCGAGGGTACGGAGATCAAGGTGCAGAACGCGGGACGCCGGCCCGGTGACAACGTCTCGTTGCGGGCGGCGACGCTCCAGTCGTACAACGTCCCGTTCTATCACCTCACCATGAAGGTCGGCACCGACAAGGTCATCGACATGGCGCACCGGGCCGGCGTCCGCACGATGTGGGCGACCGACCATCAGGAGGCGGTGGACCTGGGTGCGCGGCCGGCCGCCGAGCTCACTCCCGCGCCGTTCTTCAGCGGCATCACCGGGTACGGGCAGTACCCGATCACGGTCCTCGACCATGCCAACGGCGTGGCCACGTTCGCGAACCGCGGTGTCTACAACAAGGCGCACTTCGTCATCTCGGTGCAGCAGAACCAGCAGGGGCGCTGGGTGACCGTCGGCGGCGAGAAGCTGGACCCGCGGCAGACCATCAGCCGGGAGGTCGCCGACAACGTCACCGAGGTGCTCCAGGACTACCCGGAGACCACCCACCACGTGCTCGCCGGCGGCCGGCCGGCGAGCGAGAAGACGGGCACCTGGGAGCTCAACGCGCGCAGCGCGGACAACGGCGACGCGTGGATGGTCGGCTACACCCCACAGCTCGCGACCGCGGTCTGGGTGGGCAACAAAGCGGACGCCAGGCCGCTGCGGACGAAGGACGGCACCAGGATCACCGGCGCCGGCCTACCGGGCGAGATCTTCGAACAGTTCATGAACAAGGCGCTCAAGGGCAAGCCGGTCGAGCGGTTCCCCACCGGCGTACGGCTGATCGGCGATCCCGCGGCCGGCAACGGCACGGCGCCGACCCCACCCGGGCAGTCGCCGTTCTGCCGCGACCCGCGCGACCCGCTGTGTCCGTCCGTCAGAGGGCCCGCGGGGAGATCCGTTCGGTGAGGGTCGCGACCCTTCTTCGTGAACTTCAGGTGACGAATGGCCGGCTCCTGCATGCGACGACCGCGCGCCGGGCACAGCGAACCGTGGACGACAACGAGGATCGAGGTGCGCGATGACAGAGCCGGCCGGCACGGACGGCATCGTCGACCCGGAGACCGCCCTGCGCCGCGAGGTCGACACGCTGGCCGTGCGGTTCCCCGACGTCGACCGGGCGGAGATCGAGGAACGGGTCCGCGCGACGCACGAGCGGCTCAAGGAGGAGGCCACGGTCGACTCCCACCTGCTGGCGATGACCGAGGGACAGGTCACGGACGAGCTGCGCGGACGCGGTGAGACCGTGCACGTGCGCGGGCACGACGTCGACGACTGAGGCCACCGGCGTGCCGTGCCGGGCTCCGCGGTGCCTTCCTGGCATACGCTCGACAGGGCGGAAGCGCGGGAGGTCGCATGGAGTTCGACATGATCGTCGAGATTCCCGCCGGATCGCGCAACAAGTACGAGATGGACCAGCGACTCGGCCGGATCCGGCTCGACCGCACGCTGTTCACCGCCACCGCGTATCCGGCCGACTACGGCTTCGTGCCCGACACGCTCGCGGAGGACGGCGACCCGCTCGACGCGATGGTGCTGCTCGACGCCCCGACCTTTCCGGGCTGTCAGATCCGCGTCCGGCCGGTCGCCGTGTTCTGGATGAGCGACGAGCGCGGCCCGGACGCCAAGGTGCTGTGCGTCCCGGCGGGAGACCAGCGCTACGACCACATCACGGACCTGCCCGACCTGGGGCCGTTCCTGCAGGCCGAGATCGGGCACTTCTTCGACGTCTACAAGCAGCTCGAGCCCGGGAAAGAGTCCGAGATCCGCGGGTGGCAGCCGCGCGCGGAGGCCGAGGCCACCATCCGCGAGGCGTTCGACCGCGGGGCGGGGCGCTAGAACTCGACCGACCGGGTCCCGAGCCGCTCCTCCAGGTCGCCCGCCTGCTGCAGGCCGGCCGCGAAGGCGCCCTCCGCCCAGCTCCGGTAGCGGGGGCCGCCCAGCCGGGCGGCGAAGAACGCCGACTGTTCCGGGTACTCGCTGTCGTCGGGCAGCGTGATGGCGTCGACCCAGCCCTTCATCGTGGCCACCGCGGCCCGGTCGAACCCGGCCACCCGGCGGGCGAACGCCGTGACGAACGCGTCGAGGTCGGCGTCCGGGACCGCGCGGTTGACGTAGCCGTACCGCTCGGCGAGGTCACCGTCGAAGTCCTCTCCAGCGCGCGACCGCGACCGACCGGGCGCCGCAGGCGGGCGGGCGCTCCTCCGCCCGAAGCGCCAGGCGGTGCCACGATCCGCCGCGCCGGGGCCATCACCCGTTGGAGGTCCGCTCGACGTGTGCCGCGACGGTGCGGGCGCATGCGATCGACTCGGTGCGGGTCGTGTCCACCTCCAGGTCGTAGAGCACGCCGCGGTGGACCAGGTCCGCCTGCGCCGCGGCCATCCCGACGGCCCGGTCGCCGCGCGCGAGCTCCCGGCCCGCGGCCACGGCGCTGTCGCACCGGACGCCGACCCACAGCACGCCCAGGCCGCGCAGCGCCGTCCGCCACCGGCGCTGCGAGGCGGCGCCACCCAGGAAGACCTCGTCGACGACGACCCGGGCGCCCGCGCGGGCCATCGCGGCCACGCCCGCGATCCACGCCGC
>NZ_JBFAIU010000192.1:1009-14323 GCF_040654855.1 Asanoa sp. NPDC050611 | reverse complement strand
GTTGTCGAACGCCAGGCACAGCGCCGGATTGCGAAGCCGGGCCTTTCAGCGGAGAGCGATCAGGCGAGACCGAGGTCCGCCTCGAAGTTGCCGGCCTCCAGGCGCTCCTTGATGGCCGTCAGGAAGCGGGCCGCGTCGGCGCCGTCGACGATGCGGTGGTCGTACGACAAGGAGAGGTAGACCATCGACCGCGGGGCGATGACCTCGCCCAGGTCCGGGTCGTCGATGACGACCGCGCGCTTGACCACCGCGCCCGTGCCCAGGATGGCGACCTGGGGCTGGTTGATGATCGGGGTGTCGATCAGCGCGCCCCGGCTGCCCGTGTTGGTCAGCGTGAAGGTGCCGCCCGACAGCTCGTCGGGGCTGATCTTGTTGGCGCGCGTGCGCTCGGCCACGTCGGCGATCCGGCGGGCCAGGCCCGCCAGGTTGAGGTCACCGGCGTCCTTGATGACCGGGACGACGAGGCCCTTCTCGGTGTCCACCGCGATCGCCAGGTGCTCGGCGTCGTAGTAGGTGACCTCGCCGGCCTCCATGTCGATCTTCGAGTTGACGGCCGGGTGGGTGCGCAGGGCCTCCACCGACGCGAGCGCGAAGAACGGCAGGAACGACAGCTTCACGCCGTGCTGCTGGAGGAAGTCGTTCTTGGCCCGCTGGCGCAGCTGCGCGATGCGGGTGACGTCGACCTCGACCACCGTCGTGAGCTGCGCCGAGACCTGCAGCGACTCGACCATGCGGGTCGCGATCGTGCGGCGGATCCGGCTGAGCTTCTCGACCCGGCCGCGCAGCGGGCTCGGGGCCGCGGGGGCCTTCGGGGCCGCGGCCGGCTTGGCGGCGGGAGCCGCGGCCGGTGCGGCGGCCTTGGCCTCCGCCTCCGCCTTGGCGCGGGCCGCAGCGTCGAGCACGTCCTGCTTGCGGATGCGGCCACCGACACCGGTGCCGTTCACCGTCGACAGGTCGACGCCCTGGTCGGTGGCGAGCTTGCGGACGAGCGGGGTCACGTAGCCGTTGCTCTCGTCGCCGCTCGGCGCCGGGCGGGAAGCCGCGGGAGCGGGCTCGCGCGCCGGTGCGGGCCGCTGGGCCGGCGCCTTCGGCGGCTGCTGCGCTGCCGGCTCAGCCGCGGGCTCGGCGGCGGGCGCCTCCTGCTTGGGCTCCGGGGCCGGGGCGGGCTTGGTCTCGGCGGCCGCGGGAGCCGGCGCGGGGGCCGAAGCGGCCGGGGCCGCACCTCCGGCGGCGCCGATCACGGCCAGCGCCGCGCCGACGTCGGCGGTCTCGTCCTGCGGCACCTTGATCTCCAGCAGCGTGCCGGCGACCGGTGACGGGATCTCGGTGTCGACCTTGTCGGTGGAGACCTCGAGCAGCGGCTCGTCGACCTCGACGCTGTCGCCGACCTCCTTGAGCCAGCGGGTGACCGTGCCCTCAGTGACGCTCTCGCCGAGCGCCGGCATCGCGACCACAGTGGACTCACCGCCGCCGTCACCGGAACCGGACTCGGACCCACCGGAAGCCTGCGCGACGGGCTCAGGCTCACGCGCGGGCTCGGGCTCGGCGGCCGGCTCAGGCTCGGGCTCGGGCTCGGCCTCCTCGGCCGCCGGCGCGGCCGCGGCCGGCGCCTCCTGCTCCGCCGGCGCCGCGGCACCGCCGGAACCCTCGCCGTCGATCACCGCGAGCTCGCTGCCCACCTCCGCGGTCTCGTCCTCACGGACGACGATCCGGCTGAGCACACCGGCGGCCGGCGACGGGATCTCCGTGTCGACCTTGTCGGTGGAGACCTCCAGCAACGGCTCATCGACCTCGACGGTGTCACCCTCCTGCTTCAACCAGCGGGTGACCGTGCCCTCGGTGACGCTCTCGCCGAGGCGAGGCATGGTGACCGATACCGGCATCTCTCTCAGGACTCCTTTGTCAATGCGACCGGGACGCCGCCGATCAGGCGTGCGCGTGCAGCGGCTTGCCGGCCAGGGCCAGGTGGGCCTCGCCGAGGGCCTCCGACTGCGTCGGGTGCGGATGGATGAGCTGGGCGACCTCGGCCGGGTACGCCTCCCAGTTGTAGATCAGCTGTGCCTCGGCGATCAACTCGCCGACCCGTGCGCCGACCATGTGAATGCCGACGACCGGCCCGTCGTCGACCCGGACGACCTTGACGAAGCCCTGGGTCTTGAGGATCGAGCTCCGGCCGTTGCCGCCGAGGTTGTAGTTGTAGGCGGTCACCTTCTCGGCACCGTACTTCTCCTTGGCCTTGGCCTCCGTGAGGCCGACCGACGCGAGCTCCGGGTCGGAGTAGGTGACCCGCGGGATGCCCGCCTCGTCGATGACCGGCGGGTTAAGGCCGGCGATCTCCTCGGCGACGAAGATGCCCTGCTGGAAGCCGCGGTGGGCGAGCTGCAGGCCGGGCACGATGTCGCCGACCGCGTAGACGTTGCCCACGCCGGTGCGCAGCCGCTCGTCGGTGATGACGAAGCCGCGGTCGAGCTTGATGCCCTGGTCCTCGTAACCCAGGTTGGCGGTGGTCGGGCCGCGGCCGACGGCGACCAGCATGATCTCGGCCTCGACGGTCTCACCGCCGGCGATGGTCGCGCGTACGCCGTTGTCGGTGCGCTCGACCTTCTCGAACGGCTTGCCGACCTTGAAGTTGATGCCGCGCTTGCGGTAGGCCCGCTCCAGCGCCTTCGACAGGTCCTCGTCCTCGGCGGCGACCAGTCGGGGCAGCGCCTCCAGGACGGTCACGTCGGCGCCGAACGACTTCCACGCGCTGGCGAACTCGACGCCGATCACGCCGCCGCCCAGCACGATCGCCGAGGTCGGCACCCGGTCGAGGGTCAGCGCGTGCTCGCTGGTGATGACCCGCTCGCCGTCGACCTCGAGGCCCGGCAGGCTCCGCGAGTAGGAACCGGTCGCGAGGATGATGTTGCGCCCGGTGTAGCGGGTGCCGTCGACCTCGACGGTGTCCGGCGCGACCAGCGTGCCGTGGCCCTCGACGTACGTGATCAGCTTGGCGCCCTTGACCAGGCCCTGCAGGCCCTTGTAAAGGCGGCCGACGACGCCGTCCTTGTAGGTGTTGACGCCCACCATGTCGACGCCGAGCAGCTCGGCCTTGACGCCGAACGACTCGGACTCGCGGGTCTGGTCGGCGATCTCGCCGGCGTGCAGCAGCGCCTTGGTCGGGATGCAGCCCCGGTGCAGGCAGGTGCCACCGAGCTTGTCCTTCTCGATCAGCGCCACGGACAGGTCGAGTTGTGCGGCGCGCAGCGCGGCCGCGTAGCCGCCGCTGCCACCTCCGAGGATCACGACGTCGAAGGTTGCGTCGTTCGGCTGGCTCACAGTCATCTCCCAGGTCGCGCGGGCTACCTCGGCCATCTTGTCACTTGTGGAGCCTGCCCGCGTAACGAGGTACCCGCCGAGCTTGCGCCAAGACGTACGCTTGCCGCAGTCTTCGATGTCCGTTTCGTAGGGGAGGGTCGGTGTCCTGGTTCCGACGCCGGAAAGGAACACCTGGTCGGCAGGCGGAAAGGCCGGCAGCGCAAGCCGATCTCGACCATCTTGAGCAGTTTGTCCGCTCGCGCCGCGGCGTCGAGGCGTTCATCGAGCCGAAGACGACGGTCACGGAGACCACAGTGATGCTGATCGCACACGACGGCGAGTGGACCCGCCGCCGGATCGACGGTCCCGAAGGCGCCCGTCGGTTCGCGCACCGGCTGGCGATACCCGTTTACGACGTGCGCCTGGTCGGCTACCCGCAGCGCATGCGTGACTACAACGAGCGCCGCAAGCGCGCCGCGAACTGAACCACCGCAACAGCAAGGCCCCACCGCGTACGCGATGGGGCCGTTCTGCTGTTGAGGGCTATTCGGCCGCGATCCGGTCGACCAGCTCCAGCAGGGTCCGGACCGGGACACCGGTGCCGCCCTTCGACCAGTGCCCGGTCGGCTCGCCCGAGTGGTAGCTCGGCCCGGCGATGTCGATGTGCGCCCACGGCACGCCGTCGGCGACGAACTCGCGCAGGAACACGCCGCCCTGCAGCATGTGCCCGGCCCGGTCCATCGACGCGTTGACCTGTGAGATGTCGGCCACGTCGGAGTCCATGCCGGTGCGCACGTCGTCCGGCAGCGGCATCGGCCACGCGGCCTCGCCGACCGCCTCACCCGCGTCGCGTACCCGGTCGCACATCTCGGTCGTGCCCATCACGCCGGCCACCCGCTTGCCGAGCGCGATCACCTGGCCGCCCGTCAGCGTCGACGTCTCGAACAGGTAGTCGCAGCCGTCCGCGCAGGCGCGGGCCATCGCGTCACCGAGGATCATCCGGCCCTCGGCGTCGGTGTTGAGCACCTCGACCTTCTTGCCGTTGAACATCGTCACGACGTCGCCCGGCCGGTACGCGGTGGCCGACGGCATGTTCTCCGCCATCGGCAGGTAGCCGCTGACCTCGACGTCGGGCTTGAGGTCGGCGATCGCGAGCAGCGTCGCGGCGACCGCGGCCGCGCCGGCCATGTCGCTCTTCATCTCCCACATGCCCTGCGCGGGCTTGATGGAGACGCCGCCCGTGTCGAACGTGATGCCCTTGCCGACCAGGGCCACCCGCTTGCGGGCGCCGTCGCCGGCCGGCTTGTAGGTGAGCTTCACCAGCCGCGGCGGGGCGGCGGAGCCGAGGCCGACGGCCAGGATGCCGCCGTAGCCACCGGCCTGCAGCGCGGCCTCGTCGAGCACCTCGACCTCGAGCCCGGCCGCGCTCGCGGCCGCGACCACGGCGTCGGCGAACGCCGGCGGGCGCAGGTCGTTGGGAGCGGTGTTGACCCAGTCGCGGCAGCGGGCGACGACCCCGGCCACCGTCAGCGCGCGGGTCACCTCGTCCTGCGCGGTCTTGTCGCCGGCGTCCGGCACGTGCACCGCGATGTCCGCGACCGGCAGGCGCGGTGCGGGCTTGGTCTTGTAGCCCGCGAACTTGTAGGAGCCGAGCAGGGCACCCTCGGCGACGGCGCGCAGCGCGGCCGGCCCGTCCTCGTCGTCCGGCAGGGGCAGCGCGACCGCCACCGAGCCGTTGCCGGCCAGCGAGCGGACCGCGGCGGCGGCGCCGCGGCGCAGGATCTCCGGAGCGGGCGCCGCGCCGGTCGGCTCCGGGCCGAGGCCGACCACGGCCACGACGGGCGCGGCCACGGTGCCCAGGGTGGCGACCTTGGTGACCTCGCCGGCCGAGCCGGAGGCGCCGAGCCGGGCCAGCGTCTCGGTCAGCTTGCCGTCGAACGCCGCGGCGATGCTCTCGGCGCCACTGGCCAGCAACAGGGCGCCGGCCAACCCGGGCGGACCGTCCCCACCCGAAACGCTGTGCACACCGATCACGATGGCGTCGGTGGTCAGTTCGGCGGGATCGGTGTCGACGAGGCGAAGAGCGGTGGTCAAGGGCGCGGTCACGCGGCGGCTCCGGACTTGGCTTGGGGTCGGCCGCTCATGACGGCCGCCCGATCAGGGCGGGACGCCCGCCGGCCGAAACTGACGACCACGAGACGTCTTGTCCCGCCGATGCTAACCATCCCGACCGATCCCGGTAAGTTGCCACCCATGACCGACGCCGTACCGGGATCACCGAAGCTCTCTCCCGTCCACGACCGGCACGTCGCGCTGGGCGCGAAGTTCGCGCCGTTCGGAGGCTGGGAGATGCCCCTGGAGTACCCCGGGGGTGGCGTGATCCGCGAGCACACCGCGGTGCGCACCGGCGTCGGCATCTTCGACGTGTCCCACCTCGGCAAGGCCCGCGTGCGCGGTGCCGGCGCCGCGGCGTTCGTCAACGCGTGCCTGGCCAACGACCTCGACCGGATCCGCCCGGGCCAGGCGCAGTACACGCTGTGCTGCGAGCCGGCGACCGGCGGCGTGGTCGACGACATCATCGCCTACCGGTACGCCGACGACCACGTCTTCCTGATCCCCAACGCGGCCAACACCGCCGAGGTGGTCCGCCGGCTGCGGGCGGCGGCGCCGGCCGGGCTGACGGTGACCGACGAGCACACGGAGCACGCGATCTTCGCGGTCCAGGGCCCCTCGTCGGCGCCCGTGCTCGCGTCGCTGGGATTGCCGACCGAGCACGACTACATGAGCTTCGAGCCGGCCACCCTCGAGGGCGTCGATTTGGTCGTCTGCCGCACCGGCTACACCGGCGAGCACGGCTACGAGCTCGTGGTCCCGGCCGCCGGCGCCGGCGCGGTGTGGGACGCGGTGCTCGCCGCCGGCCACTCGGCCGGCATCCTGCCGTGCGGCCTCGGCGCCCGGGACACCCTGCGCACCGAGATGGGGTACGCGCTGCACGGCCAGGACCTCGGCCCGGACATCACCCCCGTGCAGGGCCGGGTCGGCTGGGCGGTCGGCTGGAACAAGCCGGAGTTCTGGGGCCGCGAGCCGCTGCTGGCCGAGAAGGCCGCCGGTCCCCGGCGCACCTTGCGCGGCCTGGAGGCGGTCGGCCGGGCGATCCCGCGTCCGCACATGACGGTCTACGTCGGTGACCAGGCGGTCGGTGAGATCACCAGCGGGACGTTCTCGCCGACGAAGAAGGTCGGCATCGCCCTGGCGCTGCTGGACACCGCGGCCGAGCTCAAGGACGGCGACACGGTCGAGGTCGACATCCGTGGGCGCCGCGCCGAGATGAAGGTGGTCAAGCCACCGTTCGTCACCCCGTCAGTGCGTTAGCACGAGTACGAGCAGCGCCAGGCCCGTCGCCACCTCGACCGCGGCCCCGAGCACGTCTCCGGTGACGCCGCCGAAGCGGCGCACCGCGTGCCGCACGAGCAACAGGCTCGCGGCCAGGCCGGCCGCCACGGCCAGCGGACCCTGCCACGGCCGGCCCGGCACCGCGAACACGGCGAGCGCGACGGTCGGCACGGTGGCCTCGACCAGCCCGGCGGGGGTGACCGTGCCGGCGACGAGCGCGCCCAGGCCGTCGGGCCGGGCCGGCGGAACGCCGCGGCGGCAGGCCCAGCTGACCGCGAGCCGGCCGGTGGCGAACGCGACGGTCGCGGCGAGCACCGCGTCCAGGCCGGAGAGCGAGCCGAGGGTCGCCGCCTGCAGCAGCACCGTGAGCACCAGCGCCACCACGCCGAACGGGCCGATGTCCGGCCGCTTCATGATCTCCAGAGCGGCCGGGCCGGACCGGTAGGAGCCCAGCCCGTCGACGGTGTCCGCGAGCCCGTCCAGGTGCAGGCCGCGGGTGAGCAGGGCGGCCAGCCCGACGCCGGCCGCGCCCGCGACGAGGCCGGGAGCGCCGGCCGCGTGCAGCAGCGCGACGGTGCCGCCGGTCGCGGCGCCCAACGCGGCGCCGACCAGCGGGGCGAGCGTCATCGCCTTGGCCGCGGCGGCGCGGTCGACCCGGCCGGCGCGGACCGGCAGGACGGTGAAGGTGGTCAGCGCGAGCCGCAGGCCGTCAGGCACCGCGGGCGGGCTTGTCCGTTTCGGCCGAGTCGAACCAGCTCTCCAGGGCGGACGGCGCGGGCTCCGGCTCGACCGGGGCGTGACCGTTCTCGCCGGCGGCGTCCCGCTGCGCGGGGACCGGCTCGGCAGGACCCGCGTCGGCGGCCGTGGCCGCGGCCGGGGTCGGGTCGGCGGTGGCCGGGGTCGGGTCGGCGGTGGCCGGGGTCGGGGTGGCGGTGGTGGCCGGGTCCGCCGGCCAGGCCGACGGCGGCAGGCCGGCCGGGCTCTCCGGCTCATCGAGGGAGTCGTGCGCGGCCAGCGTCTCGTCGTCGGGCGCCACGGCCGGGTGCACCGGCAGCGTCGCCGCCAGCGAGAGGGCGGTCCGCAGCAGCGGCAGGGCGGCCAGCGCGGTGGCGCCCTCGCCGAGCCCGAGCCGCAGGTCGAGCAGCGGGGTCAGGCCGAGCACGTCGGCGCCGAGCTTCACCGCCGGGTCCTCGCCGTGGTCGGGCAGCAGGCACCAGTGCCGGGCCTGGCCGGCCAGGTCGCGGGTGACCAGCGCGGCGGCGACGCCGACCGGACCGTCGAGCAGCACCGGCACGCGGCGGGCGGTGGCGCCGAGGATCAGGCCGGTGGCCACGGCGATGTCGCCGCCGCCGAGGTCGGCCAGCACCTGCTTGGCGCTGCGGGCGTTGCGCCGGACGCGGTGCATCGCGTCCCGGACCGCCGCGCACCGGATCATCCAGGCGTCGTCGTCGATCTCGGCGCCGGGCACCACGACCCGGCCCAGCACCGCGGCCGGCTCGGCGCCGGTGGTCGCGGCCAGCACGGCCGCCGCGGCCGCCGCGGAGCCGGCGCCGCAGGCTCCCACCACGAGCAGGTCGACGCCCGCGTCGGAGGCCTCCTCGGCCAGCCGCCAGCCGTAGCGCAGCGCCGACTCGACCTCATCGAGCGCGAGCACCTCGCGCTCCTCCATCGCGGCGCAGGCAGTTGCGTCGACGACCTGGAGGGTGGCGCCGGCTTCCGCGGCCAGTCGGGCGAGCGGGCCTTCGCCGGCCCGGGCCTGGTCGGCCAGCCGCCGGGACTCGCCGGGCAGCGTGCCGGCGGCCGCGCCGCCGTTGTGGTCGCCGCGGATCAGGACCACGCGCGGGGAGCGCCACGGGCGCGGGTCGGGCCGGCCCTGGGTGGCGGCGGCGAACTCGACGACCTTCTGCAGCTTGCCGAAGCCGGCGCCGCCGAGGTCGAGGGTGGGCAGCCGGTCGTGCGCCTGCGCCGGGGTGAACTCGTCGGGCATCGGCAGGGCCATGCCCTGCTGGATGACCAGGCCGGTGGCCAGCGCGGGCAGGGTCATGGTCGCTGCGGCCCAGCCGGGCTGCCCGTCGGCGCCCGCGGCGGCGTCGGCGGTCGGCGTCGGGGCCGGGGTCAGCACCTCCGGCGAGGTCTCCGGCACCACGGGGGCCGCCTCGACCGGGGCCGAGACCGGGGCCGAGGCCGGAGCGGCCTGCTTCAGCCAGGTGACCTGCCCGGCCACCACGAGGGCAACCGCGTCCGCCGCGTCGGCGACCGCGCGGTTGGTCGTGCCGAGCGCGTCCGTGTACGCCCGTCCGACCGTCGTCAGCGGCACCAGCGAGAGGCCGACCTCCGAGGTCACCAGGATCAGCCGCGCGGCGCTGTCACGTACCGCCGAAGCCAGGTCCGTGATCGCCGCCACGTCGTCGGCCGGCTGCCGCTCGGGGTCGATCAGCCCGGTCACCCAGCCGCCGAGGTCGTCGACCAGCAGGGTCTCGCCCTCCTTGGCGCCGGAGATGATCTCCAGCAGCCGGGTCGGGTCGGCGCCGGTCTCCTCGGTCGGCCAGGCCGCCGGCCGGCGCTCACGGTGTGCCGCGACGCGCGCGTCCCAGTCCGGGTCGTCGTCGGCGTCGCCGCGCGGGCCGGCGGGGGAGCCGGTGGCGACATAACGGACAGGACCGCCCTCACCAACCAGGGATTCGGCGAACTCGGACTTACCAGACCGGATCCCGCCGAGGACGAGAACGGAGCGCCAGCCGTCTACGGACATGCCCCGTACCTTACGGGCGCGCGCTATGCCTCGGGGTAGCGGTGGTCGCCCGACTAGGCTGTGTGAGGTTTACATCGCGAGGGGAGTCGAACCGATGCCGTGGAGCTGGCGGTACGAGGGAGCGGACGGCAAGCCGGTGACCGGCCCTGCCGAGACGTTCGGAAGCCAGGCCGATGCCGAGTCGTGGATCGGTCAGACCTGGCGCGACCTCGCCAGCGCCGGCGTGGCGACCGTGGTCCTGGCCGAGGATGACCGGGTGGAGTACCGCATGCCCCTGGCACCCGCGGGCGAATGAGCGACTGGCGGCGGTGGGAGCCGCCCGTGCTGGGGCTGCCCAGGGCGGCGTTCCGCCCGAGTGCGATCTTCCTGGCCCTCGTGGCGATCTGCGCCCTGAGCGGCGTGATGGCCTGGCACCAGGTCACCCCGCGGCTGGCCGTGTTCCTGTTCGTCGTCTCGGGCTGGCTGGTCTCGCTGTGCCTCCACGAGTACGCGCACGCGATCGTCGCGTACCGGGCCGGCGACACGGACGTGGCCCACCGCGGCTACCTGACGCTGAACCCGCTCAAGTACAGCAACGTCCTGCTGTCGATCGTCCTGCCGCTGATCGTGGTGGTGCTCGGCGGCATCGGCCTGCCCGGCGGTGCGGTCTGGGTCGACCACGCGGCGATCCGGGGCCGGCTGCGCAAGTCGCTGATCAGCCTGGCCGGCCCGGCGACCAACCTGCTGTTCACGATCGTCCTGGTGATCCCGTTCGCGTTCGACCCGGACGTCTTCGTGCACCTGGAGTTCTGGTCCGGGCTCGCGCTGCTGGCGTTCCTGCAGCTCACCGCGACCGTGCTCAACCTGCTCCCGGTGCCCGGGCTCGACGGCGGCAACGCGCTCCAGCCGTGGCTCAAGCCCAACACCCAGCGGATGTACAACGTGCTGGCGCCGTACGGCTTCATCCTGCTGTTCGTGCTGCTCTGGGAGCCGACGGTCAACCGCTACTTCTTCGACGTCGTGTACGCCGTCGGCGACGTGCTGGGCCTCGACCGCCAGCTCTACGCGCTCGGCTTCGACGTGATCCGCTTCTGGCAGAGCTGACCGAGGGACGGCCCTGACGGCGACGGCGGCGCGGCCCGGAGGTCGCGCCGCCGCCCGTGTCAGGCGCGGATGTCCCGCGGCGACTCGGTCCGGGCCGGGTCGCGCTCGACCAGCCCGCCGAGCACCTCGTCGATCTGCTTGAGGAGGCTCTCCTCGAGCTTCACGCCGGCGGCCTTGACGTTGTCGTGGACCTGCTCCGGCCGGGTCGCACCGACGATCGCCGAGGCCACGTTGGGGTTCTGCAGCACCCAGGCGACCGCGAGCTGGGCCATCGTCAGCCCGGCCTGCTCGGCCAGCGGCTTGAGCTGCTGCACGGCGGTCAGCACCTCGTCGGACATGAACCGCGAGATGACGCCCGGCTCGTCGCTGCCGCGCGAGCCCGCCGGCGCCGGCTGGCCCGGGAGGTACTTGCCGGTCAGCACGCCCTGGGCGATCGGCGACCAGACGATCTGGCTGACGCCGAGCTCCTCCGACGTCGGGACCACCTCGGCCTCGATGACCCGCCACAGCATCGAGTACTGAGGTTGGTTCGAGACCAGCGGGATGTGCAGCTCACGGGCGAGCTTGTGGGCCGCGCGGATCTCCTCGGCGCGCCATTCGGAGACGCCGATGTAGTGGGCCTTGCCGGCCCGCACGACGTCGGCGAACGCCTCCATCGTCTCCTCGAGCGGCGTGCCGTAGTCGTACCGGTGCGCCTGGTAGAGATCGACGTAATCGGTCTGCAGCCGGCGCAGCGAGCCGTCGATGGACGCCATGATGTGCTTGCGCGACAGACCGCGGTCGTTGCGCCCGGGGGTGGCGGTGTCGTCCGGACCGGTGGGGACGGCCGGCCAGTACACCTTGGTGAAGATCTCGAGGCCCTCGCGACGGTGACCCTTGAGCGCGCGGCCGAGCACGGCCTCGGCGCGGGTCCCGGCGTAGACGTCCGCGGTGTCGAAGGTGGTGATGCCGGCCTCGATGGCGGCACGGACACATGCGACGGCGGCGTCCTCCTCGACCTGGGAACCGTGGGTGATCCAGTTCCCGTACGAGATCGCGCTGACCTGAAGGCCGGATCGGCCTAGGTGACGGAATTCCATGTGGGACACATTAACCCCGCCCGAGGTCCGTTCCGTTTTCGGATGATCTTGCTACAAGACAGGCTTGGTGTCCGCCAACAACCGGTCTATCTCCTCGGTGACCGCGGCCCGGCTGCCGTGCACGACGTCGATCAGCGGCTCGCCCTTGCGGTCAAGCGCGCCCCAGAGCCCCTGCCCGCCGCCGACCAGGAACGCGACCGGGTGGATGACCAACGCCGGGAACCGCGGCGGCACGATCACGCGGCCGTTGCGGTCGACCACGCCCTTGCGTCCGCCGGAGTCCACGACGGCCAGCCCCTCGTCGGTGAAACCGTCCACATAGCGGCCGTCGGTCAGCGCCGTCGCGAACCCGGTGTATTGGGGCGGCAACACGGTGCGACCGCTCTTGTCGATCGCGCCCCACGCGCCCCGCTTGACGGCCGCGACCCCGCCGCGGAACGGTCGGACGTCCTCGAACCCGATGTTGATGACGACGTCGCCGGACTTCTCGACGGCCAGCCAGTTGCCGCGCCCGTTGTGCGAGACCCAGGCGAGCCCGTCGTGGAACGAGCCGACGCCGATGAAGCCCAGCGACGCGAAGATGCGCACCTCGCCGGACTCGTCGATCAGCTCCCACGGCTCGGTCTCGGGCCGGCGCACCCAGGCGACGCCCTCCTTGAACGGCTGCACCTCGGCGTAGCTCGGCGCGATCGCCCAGTCACCTGTCGCGTCCACGTACCCCCAGCGCTGCACCTTCTCGCTGAACATCGGCTTCGGCGGCTTGTGCAGCTGGAGGATCTCGTCCTCGTCCCGCGGGTACGGACCGAGGCCGTGCTTGGCCACCTTCGCCAGCACCGCGTCCAGCGCCTGCTCCGTCCGGGCGATCAGCTCCGGATCGTCCACCTTGCGCAGGTCCAGGGCCTTTTCGAAGTGGTTGCACGCTTCGATGTAGCGGCCCTGGTCGTAGCAGGACCGGCCGGCGTGCTCGTGCATCGTGGCGCGGAGGCGGTCCGGCAGCTCGGGGGAGTTGGCCAGCGCGTTGAGCCGGTCCGCCTCCGCGTAGTCACCGCGCCACTGCAGCACGTGCGCGAGCCGGGCCTGCGCGATCGCGATCCGGCGCAGCTCGCCGGTGGCCTCGGCGTGTGCGAGCGCGAGCTTGCCGTCGGCGAGCGCCTTGCCGAGATCGCCGAGGATCCGCGACACCACGGCGCGCAGGCTGAGCAGCCGGGCCCGGGACGGGTTGTCGGTGGCCGCGTCGACCTTCGTGGTGAGCTGGTCCCGGATCGCCCGGAGCTCGTCCGGGTCCTCGACCAGCTCGCGCAGCGTCTCGTGGTGGAACCGCCACTGGTAGGCGGCGAGCACCTGCTCCGGGTCCTTGGGCTCCGGCTCCGGCTCGTCCTCGTCCTTGGTCGGGGCGACGACGGGGTGCAGCATCGTCGGCGCCCGCAACGCCGTCGCGGCACCGGCCGCGGTGCCTTCCGGCACCGGCAGCACCGTGTCCGCCGACGCCTCGACCTCGGGCTCCGCGGTGGGTTCCGGCTCGGAGGCGCCTTCCGCCTCGGTCTCCTCGGCCGCACTCTCGCTCGGGGTGGCGTCCGCCTCCACCGGTTCGCCCTCGGCCTCGTCCTGGGCGTCCGCGGCCGGTTCGTCCGTGCTCGCGTCCGCCGGGACCGCCGTCTCGGTGCTGTCGCCGTCGCCGCCCGCGGGCACGGTGTCCTGCGGTGGCGCGGC
>NZ_JBFAIU010000192.1:0-999 GCF_040654855.1 Asanoa sp. NPDC050611 | reverse complement strand
GCGGCCGCGTCGGCCGCGCCCGGTGCCTCGTCGGCCGGCGGCGTCGCGGCGGCCTCGGGTTCCGCGGTGGTCTCGGGTTCCGCGATGGTCTTCGGTTCCGCGGTGGTCTCGGGTTCCGCGGTGGTCTCGACCGGCTGCGCGGGCGCCGCCGCGGGCGGGGCGGAGACGGGTTTGGCGGCCTCGTGCAGGTCGAGTCGGAGCCCGTCGACCACGGGCGGCTTCGGCGTGGGTGCCTGGATCGGCTCGGTGGGTTCGGCCGGCTCGACCGCGGCGGGCTCGGTCGCCTCGACCGGCTCGGCCTCTACCGGCACGGCCTCTACCGGCTCGGCCTCGACGGCCGCTCCTGCCGTGGCTGGTTCCGGGGCGGCCTCCTCGGCCGGCGCAGGCGCGACCGTCTCCGCCGCCGGTTCCGGCTCGGGCGCCGCCGCCACCGGCTCGGCCGCGGGCTCGACCGGCTCGGCGGCGGGCTCGACCGGCTCGGCGGCCGGCTCGGCGGCCTCGCTGGCCGCGGCGCCGAACCAGCCGACGTCCTCGCGCGGTGCCGGAGGCGCCGGCACCGGCTCTTCCGCGACCGGCGCGACGTGCAGTTCCTCCTCGGAGATCCGGCGCGGGTAGGCGGGCGCGTCGTCCCCGGTCCGCGGTGCGGGCACGCGGACACCCGCGGCCGTCTCGGCCGGCGGCGGGGGCGTGTCGGCCTTGTCCCGCTCCCGGGGTGGTGCGGACGCGACGTCGGCGGTCCGCGACTCGCCCAGCTCCGGCACGAACGGCGCCGGCGGTGCGACCAGCCAGGGCTCGGGCGTGCCGCCGTCCCGCTCGGCCCGCCGCGGCGCGGGCGGCGACAGCGGCGCGGTCGGCAGGTCGTCGACGGAACGCCGCTCCTGCGCCGGGGGCATCGGCCGCCTTGTCGATCCGTCGCTGGCCGCGAGCACGGACCTCACCGCCACAGGCTGAGCCTGTCGGCGTTTCAGGCAACCGGTGTTGGCCGGTCGGGGGCGCCGC
>NZ_JBFAIU010000191.1:0-14348 GCF_040654855.1 Asanoa sp. NPDC050611 | reverse complement strand
CCGACCACGCCGCTGGCGATCAGGAACTTCCGCCGGGTGAGCGTGTCCATGTGGCTCTGCTCCTCAGTGGATGGTGTATTCGGGGCTATACGCATCACCCGCGCCGGATGATGCGTATATGGATGCAGAGCAAGCGTGTCCCACGTGGACAAAAGTCCGCGACCAACCGCGGACCTGGCAGCGAAGCGAAGCGAGCGGTGTCCGGCGGGAGCGGCGGTCCGGACCACCGCGGACCCGGGGAAGGCCGGGCCTGATCCTGGAAAAGCAAAACCCCCCGAGAGATCTCGAGGGGTTGCCCTGTGTAGCCCCGATGGGATTCGAACCCACGCTACCGCCTTGAGAGGGCGGCGTCCTAGGCCGCTAGACGACGGGGCCAGGACTTCCGATGTCGCGGTGGCGACGGAGCGGAACTCTACCAGAGTCCAGCGCCGGTGCCATCTCGGCATCGTTGCTGGGGTACCAGGACTCGAACCTAGACTAACTGAACCAGAATCAGTTGGGCTGCCAATTACCCCATACCCCAATGGCGCTTGAAGCGCCGAGTGAGAACTTTACCGGAGGGGGTGGCGACCACCAAATCGGCCACCCCCTGCTTCGACGTCACTCGATGGCGGTGACCGGGTTGGTCAGCTCGCCGATGCCCTGGATCCGCACCGACACCGTCTCGCCCGCCAGGATGGGGCTGACGCCCGCCGGCGTGCCGGTCAGGATCACGTCGCCCGGGCCCAGCGTCATCACGTGTGAGACGTACGACACGATCGTCGGGATGTCGAAGACCATGTCCCGGGTGTTGCCGAGCTGCCGCACCTCGAGCTCCTCCGGCGGGCGGCCGACCTCGCAGCGCACCTCCAGCGCGCTGACGTCGAGGTCCGTCTCGATCCACGGGCCGATCGGGCAGAACGTGTCGAAGCCCTTGGCCCGGGTCCACTGCCCGTCGCTGCGCTGGAGGTCCCGCGCGGTCACGTCGTTGGCGCACGTGTAGCCGAAGATGGCCCGCTCGGCGCCGGCGCGGTCGACCCGGCGGGCGCCCTGGACGCCGATCACGACGGCCAGCTCGGCCTCGTGCTCGACCTGCTTCGACTGGATCGGCAGCTCGATCGGGTCGCCGGGCCCGATCACCGACGACGGCGGCTTGAGGAACAGCAGCGGCTCCTTGGGCACCTCGTTGCCCAGCTCGGACGCGTGCTCGACGTAGTTGCGGCCGACCGCGACGATTTTGCGGGGCAGCATCGGCGGCAGCAGCCGCACGTCGGCCAGCGCCCAGCGCCGGTTGGTGAACTTGATCTCGCCGAATGGCAGGCCCTCGATCTCGGCCACGGTCAGCGCGCCGGGCCCCGCGCCGGTCTCACCCTCGACGACGCCGAACGACTGCCCGTTGGAATGGGCGAACAGAGCGATACGCACGCGACAAATCTAGCCGTCGCACAGCCTGTCCCCACCGGCGGCGGCGGAGTTGCCATGCTAGGTAGGTCTGCACCAGGCGACGGGGAGGTTCGCGGTGCGCGACGAGCAACCCAATGTGGCCCGCATGTGGGACTACCACCTGGGCGGCGACCGGGCTTGCAGCGCCGACCGGCGGCTCGCCGACGCGGTCACGGCCGCCTGCCCCGAGGTCCCGCTGGCCGCCCGGGCCAACCGCGCCTTCCTGGGCCGGGTCGTGCACCACCTGGTGACCCTCGGCGTCCGGCAGTTCCTCGACCTCGGCGCCGGGCTGCCGACCCACCGCAACACCCACGAGATGGCCTGCGGCAGCCGGGTCGTCTACGTCGACATCGACCCGCTGGCCGTGCTGCACAACCGGGTCGGCGTGATCGGCAACCCCGACGTCACCGTCGTGCAGGCCGACCTGCGCGACCCGGAGCTGGTGCTGCGGCACCGCGACGTGCGCCACTACATCGACTTCCGGCGCCCGGTCGCGGTGCTCGCCCTGGCCGTCTACCACCTCGTGCCCGACGTCGAGGAGCCGGCGGCCGGCGTCGCCGCCATCTACGACCAGGTCCCGCCGGGCAGCTACCTCGCGATCAGCCACGCCAGCGCCGACCAGGCACCGGACCGGGCCGCCCGGGTGGCCGGCCTCTACGCGGCCGCCGGGATCCTGGTGCGGCCGCGCAGCCGGGCCGAGATCACGGCGATCTTCGATCGCTTCCGGCCGGTCGGCCCCGGCGTGGTGGCCGTCGGCGCCTGGCACCCGGCGGCGCCGCCGGGAGACCCGGGACCGGCCGGATGGTACGGCGGCCTCGGACGGAAAACCGGCTGATAGACCTTGCTCGGTTTACGCACCTGGGGGCACCCGGCCAAGCCAGGATCTGGGCATGACTGACAAAACCATGCGCTACACCGACCAGGAGCGCGACACCCTGCGCAACTCGGCGATGGGCGCGATGATGCTCGTCTCGAAGTCCGATCCCGGAATCATGAGCACGATCAAGGAGATGTTCGCGGGCTCCAAGGCGCTCCGCAGCGCCTCCCCGGAGATGCAGGACATCTTCAAGGGCGGCGGCAGCATGCCGAAGATGCCGAAGGGCTCCCAGGCCGACATGGAGAACAACGTCATGTCGATGCTGCAGCAGTCGATGCAGATCCTGCAGAAGAACCCGCAGGACCAGCAGAACTTCCGCAGCACGATCATGAACGTCTGCGACCAGGTCGCCAAGGCGCAGGGCGGCGTGAGCGAGAACGAAACAGCCATGATCAACAAGATCCGGTCGGCCCTGGGCGGCTGACCAGAGCCGCACGGTGGCGCCGCGGACACTTCAGGACGCGGCGCCACCGCTGGCTACCCTGGGCGGGTGACGGTTCTGGAGCGCTCCGCCTGGGTCGCCCGCCGGCACGCCCACGAGCGGCGGGTCGACGGGTGGGTCGGGCCGCACCTGGACCGCCGCAAGGCGGGCCGGCGCCATCCCGTCGAGGACTTCCTGTTCACCTACTACTCCCACCGCCCCGCGCAGTTGCGCCGCTGGCATCCGGGCGCGGGCGTCGCCCTCGCCGGCGCCACCGTCGCGGAACTGGGCCGCGACTACACCGCCGGGCCCGTGGGCGTGACGGTCGACATCGACGCGGTACGCGCCCGGCGCGCCGACTCGATCGCCTGGATCCGCACGCTGCTCGCCAACACCGCCGCCCGCCCGGCCCAGCTGGGCTGCTTCGGCATGCACGAGTGGGCCATGGTCTACCGGCAGACCCAGCACGAGGTCCGGCACGACGCCTGGCCGCTGCGGCTCTCCCCGGCCGACACCGCGGCCGTGGTCGAGGAGCGCGGCGTGCGCTGCAGCCACTTCGACGCGTTCCGGTTCTTCACCCCGGCGGCCCGCCCGCTCAACGTGCTGACGCCCGCCCGGGACCGCCAGCACGAGCTCGAACAGCCCGGTTGCCTGCACGCCAACATGGACCTCTACAAGTGGGCCTACAAGCTGTCCCCGCTGGTGCCCAGCGAGCTCGTGGCCGACTGTTTCGCCCTGGCCCGCGACATCCGCGCCCTGGACATGCGGGCGAGCCCGTACGACCTGGCCGCCCTGGGCTATCCCCCGGTCCGGGTCGAGACCCCGACGGGGCGCGCCGAGTACGCCACCGCCCAGCGCGGGTTCGCCGAGCGCGCCGCACCCCTGCGCGCCCGCCTGCTCGCGGCGGTCGGCGCGCTCTAGCCCACCTGCTCGCGCTGCTTGCGGTAATGGCGCCGGGCGCGGGCGCGGTTGCCGCACATGCGGCTGTCGCACCACTGTCTACTGTGGTTGCGGCTCTCGTCGACGAACAGCCAGCCGCACGTCTCGCCCGGGCACTGTTTCAGCGGCGGTCCGTCGGTCGAGCCCAGCACCGCCACCGCGTCCGTGGCCGCTTCCCAGGTCGGCACGTCCAGCCCCGTCCAGCCCGGTCGCAGGTCGGCGCCCACCCGCAGCTGCCGCATCCCCGCCCGGAACGACCGGTCCAGCGCCGCCACGTCGGCCCCGTCCGGTGAGGCGCCCGCCGCCACCGCGGAGAACAGCCGGAACAGCGCCTCCCGCAGCCCCAGCGCCCGTTCCAGGGCCGCCCGCGCACCGGCGGGATCCGCCGCCGCCTCCGCCTCGCAGGCCGCCAGGGCGGCGTCGTCGATGCCGCCCGCGTCGCGTACGTAGCCCGCCAGGGCCGCGTAGGAGCCGATCCGCTCGATCGGCTCCGCGGAACGCCGCCAGAGCACGCTGTTGACCAGGGCCAGGCAGAGGCGGCCGCCGAGGGCGTGTGCGATCGGGCGGGCCGGGCGGAGTTCGACGCTCAACACCCTAACGAGTCTAAGGGTCTTGACCTGTTAAACGTCCGCGCCTTACCGTTCCTAACATGTATTCGATGTCACGATCGTTAGGAGTTGCGCTCATCGCGGCCGCGTTGCTGAGTGGGTCCGCCGCGTCCGCCGGTGGCACCGATCCGTTCCCCTACCGGCGCGGGCCGGTCACCATCACCGAGCACGGCGTCGAGGACCGCGGCGGTGTGCTGGTCCGCGACATCACCTACCAGGGGCGGGCCGGCGAGCCGGTGCGCGCCTACCTCGTCGAGCCGGCCCGCAAGGGCCACTACCCGGCACTGCTCTACCTGCACTGGTTCGAGCCACCCAACCCCACCAGCAGCCGCCTCGAGTTCCTCGACGAGGCCGTCGCGCGGGCCCGCCAGGGCGCCGTCGCGCTGCTGCCGGACCTGACCTTCCCGTGGTCGGTCGACGTGGTCGGCGACCGCCGCGACGTCGCGAACGTCGTTGCACAGACGGTCCGCCTGCGCGTCGGGCTGGACCTGCTGACCGCCCGGGCCAAGGTGGACAAGGTCGCAATGGTCGGCCACGACTACGGCGGCATGTACGGGCTGCTGCTCGCCTCCGCCGACCGCGACCGGGTCAGTGCCGTCGTGGCCATGAACGTGGACGCCACCTTCAGCAACTGGTTCGCGACGTTCTTCCTCGGCCTGTCCGGCGATGCCACGATCGCCTACGAGAAGCTCTTCGAGCGGGTCGACCCGATCCACTTCGTCGCGCAGCGGGGCGGCGTGCCCGTGCTGTTCCAGTTCGCCGAGCCCGACTTCTTCGTGCCCGACTCCACCCGGCGCACGCTCGTCTCGCTCGCCGAGCGCCCCAAGGACCACCGCCTCTACCCCGACGCGGGACACGAGCTCGACGCGGCGGCGCGGGCCGACCGGCAGGCCTGGCTGACGCCCCACCTGGAGCGGAGCTAGCCGCCGCCCGCGATGATCCGGTCGGCCGCCTGGGAAGCCTGCTCGATCGGGATCGCGAAGCCGATCCCGATCGAGCCGCCGCCCTCCAGCGACGCGATCGCCGTGTTCACGCCGACCACCTCGCCGCGACCGTTGACCAGCGGCCCGCCGGAGTTGCCCGGATTGATCGACGCGTCGGTCTGGATGGCCGTCTGGCTGCGGCCCTTGCCCAGCTTCACCACGCGGTCCAGCGCGCTGACGATGCCGGCGGTGACGGTGCCCGAGAGCCCGAGCGGCGTGCCCACCGCGATCACCGGCTCGCCGACCTGGGTCGTGCCGGGCTTCGCCAGTGGCAGCGGGCGCAGGCCCGTGTTCGGCGGCACCCTCAGCACCGCGATGTCGCGGTCCGGGTCCCGCCCGACCAATGTGGCCGGGATCCGCCGCCCGGTCGGCGTCTCCACGTACACCGCCTTGGGCTCGCCGGCGCCCAGCGTGTGGTCGTTGGTGACGATGTTCTGGTTGCCGTCGATCGCGAAGCCCGAACCCGCGGTGGCGCTGCCGTCCGCGGCCCGCACCTCCACCGAGACCACACCGGCGAGCGTGTTGTTGGCCGCGGCGATCATGTCGCCCGGCACGCCGCCGGCCGGCGCGCTCGGCGTCGGCGAGGGCTGCGCGCCGGCGCCGCCGTCCTCGCGGGCCACGAAGCCGCCGGCGAGCCCGCCCGAGACGGCGGAGACCAGGACCACCGCGGCGCCGACGAGCGCGGCCCGGCGCCAGCCGGCGGTCGAGAACGACCGCCGCCGGCCGCCGGGTGGCAGGCCCGACCGGCCGTCGCCGTCGAGCAGGTCGAGGTCGGGCGAGACGTACTCAGGGCCGCGCGGGTCGCCGAGGCCGGGTGGCTTCGTCGGAGTCGTCGTCATCGCCCCTCCTCACGGGATCCTGGAGAACCAGAGCATCGACGCGAGCGCCGTGAGCATGGCGATGATCAGCGCCAGCCCGATGTAGCGGGCCGAGACGTCCGCCCGTTCCTTCACGTAGCCGACCGAGGTGCCGATGTCGGCGTACACCGCGCGCAGTTCTTCCTTGGAGTCGGCCTCGTGGTAGCTGCCCTTGGTCTTCTCGGCCACCCCGCGCAGCGTCTCGCCGTCGACCGGCACCGACATGGCCACGCCACCGCGGCGGGCGATCTCCCCGGCCGTGGTGCCGAACGAGATCGTGTCGACCGGGACGCCGGCGGTGTCCGCCTCGTCGGCGGCCTCGTCCGGGTCGCGGCCGGAGGTGTTGGCGCCGTCGGAGAGCAGCACGATCCGGGCCGGCGGCGGGTCCTTGTCGGCCCGGGCGTCGATGCTGCGGATCGCGTCCAGGGACGTGGTGATCGCCTCGCCGATCGCGGTGCCGCCCAGCCCGGCGGTCGTCTCGTCGAGCCGGTCCACGCCGGACTTGAAGACGTCGCGGTCGGTGTTCGGCGGCACCACCACCGTGGCGTTGCCGGCGAACGCGACCAGGCCCACGTTGAAGTGGCGCGGCAGGCCGTCGGCGAACTCGCGCGCCGCGTCCTTGGCCGCGCGCAGCCGGTCCGGCGGCACGTCGGTGGCCAGCATCGAGGCCGACACGTCGACCGCGATGATCACGGTCGCGCGTTCCTTGGCCACCTGCACGTCGTCGGTCGGCCGGGCGAAGCCGACCACCAGCAGCGCCAGCATGGACAGGAACAACGCCGCGGGTACGTGGCGGCGCCAGGCCGGGCGGGCCGGCGCGACCCGGTCGAGCAGGCGGAGGTTGGTGAACCGCACCGCGTACCGGCTGCGCCGCCGCTGCATCAGGACGTACGCGATCGTGAGCAGCGCGACACCGACGAGCAGCCAGAGCCGTCCGGGGTTGAGGAAGGCCACGTCCGGCACGCCGCCACCGTTCACCGGGCACCTCCGGCGGGCCGGCGGCGAGCGGGCGCGGCGGCCGCCCGCCGGTGCTGGTTGAGCACGTGCCGCACGATGTCGGCGACCCAGTCCCGGTCCGTCCGCAGTGGAAGGTGGCTGGCGCCGCTGCGGCGCAGGCCCGCCGCCACCGCCGCCCGCTCCTCGCGCGCCGCCGCGGCGTACCGCTCCCGCAGCTTGCGGTCGCCGGTGGAGACCTCGCGCCGCCGGCCGGACTCCGGGTCGATGAACGTGATCAGTCCGACGTCCGGCAGCTCGAGCTCGCGCGGGTCGGTCACCTCGACGGCGAGCACCTGGTGCCGGGCGGCCAGCCGCTTGAGCGGGCGTTCCCAGCGGAACTCGCCGCCCTCGGTCTCGTCGAGGAAGTCCGACACCACGACCGCGAGTCCCCTGTGGATCGCGGAGCGCTGCAGCCCTTCGATCGCCGTCGCGAGATCGAGGCCGGCGCCGGCCTCCTCCCGCCCCGCGCCGAGCAGGTCGTGCAGGAGGGCCTGGAGGTGTTCGCGGCCGGTCCGGGCCGGCACCCGCCGGATGCCGTTCTGGCGGAGCACGTGCGCGCCGATCCGGTTGCCCGCGCCGGCGGTGAGGAACCCGACCGCGGCCACCGCGGCCACGGCCAGCTCGCGCTTCTCGACCTCGGCGGTGCCGAAGTCCATGCTGGCCGAGCCGTCGACCAGCACCCAGGTGGTCAGCTCGCGGTCGGCGTCGACCTCGCGCACGTGCGGGGTGTTGGTGCGGGCGGTCACCGCCCAGTCCATCCAGCGCACCTCGTCCTCGCCGGGCCGGTACTCCCGGGAACCCGCGAACTCGGACCCCGGGCCGGGCAGCAACCCCAGGTACTGGCCCTGCAGCATGCCGTCGAGACGCCGGGTGACCATCAGCTCCAGCCGGCGGAGCCGCTCCTCGGGCGCGAGCTCCCGCACGGTCGCCGCGGCCGCCCGGGAGGTCATGCCGCCGCCAGTCCCCGAAGCTCCGCGTCGGGTTCCGCCGCCAGCCGGGGCGGGGGCACGACGTCGACGAGCTTTTCCACGACGGACTCCGCCGACACCCCGTCCGCGACCGCGTCGAACGAGAGCACGAGCCGGTGCGCGATCACCTCGGTGGCCAGCTCACGGACGTCGTCGGGCACCACGTAGTCCCGGCCGCGCAGCAGGGCCAGCCCGCGGGCGGCGGCGACCAGGCCGAGCGTGGCGCGCGGGCTGGCGCCGTACGCGAGCTGCTTGGCCACCTCGACCAGGCCGAACCGCTCGGGCTCGCGGGTGGCCAGCACCAGGCGGACCACGTACTCGGCGATCGCGTGGTGCACGAACACCTTGCGGTTGAGGGCCTGCAGCTCGCGCAGGCGGGCGGGGTCCAGGACCCGGCGGGCCCGCGGCCGCTCGCCGCTCATCCGGTAGAGGATGCCCAGCTCCTCCTCGTCGGTCGGATAACCCACCACGACCCGCATCAGGAACCGGTCCCGCTGTGCCTCCGGCAGGTGATAGACGCCCTCGGACTCGATCGGGTTCTGCGTCGCCAGGACGAGAAACGGCTCGGGTACGGGCCACGACCGCCCACCGATCGACACCTGCCGCTCCGCCATCGCCTCCAGCAGCGCCGACTGCACCTTCGCCGGCGCCCGGTTGATCTCGTCCGCCAGCACCAGGTTCGCCATCACCGGGCCCAGCTCCACGTCGAACGACTCCGTCGACGCCCGGTAGATCCGGGTGCCCACGATGTCCGACGGCACCAGGTCCGGCGTGAACTGGATCCGGGCGAAGGTGCCGCCCACGGTCTCGGCCAGCGTCTGCGCCGCCAGCGTCTTCGCCACGCCCGGTACGCCCTCCAGCAGGCAGTGCCCGTCGGCCAACAGGGCCACGACCAGCCGTTCCACCAGCCGGTCCTGCCCGACGATCACCCGCTTGACCTCGAACAGCACCTCTTCGAGCTCGGCCGAGGTGCGCCGCGCGGCGGCCGGGTCCGAGCCGGCCGCGTAGGCCTCGTCGGGCGTCTCCTCCGCGAAGTCGAACTCGGACGGTGGCGGCAAGCTGGGCGTCATGATGTCGAGACTCCCGGTTGGGCACGGGATTGGGAGCCTTTTAGCCCAATTTGTTCTTGATCATTTAGGTTCGCGCAGGTCAGCCACGAAGATCGGCAGATCCCGCAGCCGGTCGGTGGCCGTGCGGTCCAGTTCCTCGATCGCGAACGGCCCAGGATCCGCCAGCCCGAGGGTCCGCAGGAGCCGTTCGGCGAGCCGGCTGAGCATCAGGCCGGCCCGGCGGGCGAAGCGGTCGGGCGGGGGCGGCAGGCGCCCGCCGTGGGCCAGGTAGGCCGCCGCCGCGCGGTCCGTGCGGGCGCCGTGACCACCGCCGAAGGCGTACGCCGCGTGGGCGGCCACCAGGCCGGCGCTGTCGGGGCCGGCCGCGTCCCAGTCGACGACCACCGGGCCCGCGGCCGTCACCAGCACGTTCCACCGCTCCAGGTCCCGGTGGGTGAACACGTAGTCGCCGGCCCGCGCGAACGCGCCGGCCACCCACCCGGTCGCGCCCGCCAGGTCGGGCAGCCGCCGGCCCAGCACGGCGGCCCACGGCCGGCCCTGGCGCTCGCCCTCGGCCTGCCAGGTCGCCCAGCGCTCGAGCGGGTGGATGCCGTAGACCACCGGCTCCGCGGCGGCCAGCGGGCGCAGCGCGTGCAGCCGCGCCAGCGCGGCGCCCAGCCAGTCGGCCAGGTCGTCGCCGGGCCCGACCGGCCGGCCGTCGACCCACTCGGACACCCGGACCAGCGTGCCGTCGGGCAGGCGGGCGGCACACCCGACCGCGGGACGCACGGGAGCCACCTGGCGCGGCACCGCGACGCCGGCGAGGCCCGCCTCCCGCTCGAACGCCATCGCCGCGGCGGACGCCACCGGCCGGGCTTCGGGCACCTGCTTGACCAGGAAGCGGTCGCCGCCGGCGGTCAACTGCCAGGTGCGGTTGCTGGAGTACGCGTGCGGCACCAGCGTCGCGCCCCGCTCCGGCAGCCCGAAGAGCGCGCAGACGGCTTCTGCGTCGACCGGCATCCGGCGACGATACCGCCGGGCCGGTGGGACGGATCTTCGCCGGAAGCCCACCATTCCTTCACACGCGCTGGCTAGCGTGCTTCCTGTGCGGACGATCATCCAGCAGCTCACCAGCACCGCGCCCGACCAGCGGGGGCGGTCGGTCGCGGTGTCGGTGGGCTGCTGGCTGGTCGTCGCGCCGGGTGCCGCCTGGGCCGCCGTCCGGCTCGGTGGCTGGGAGCGCGGCCCCCTGGTGCACCTGCTCGCCTACACGCCGTACGCGGCGGGCCTGAGCGTCCTGCCCCTGATCGGCACGCTGGCCCTGCGGCGCTGGAAGGCCGCCGCCGTCGCGGCCCTGGCGCTCGCGGCGCTGACGGGCGTCGTGCTGCCGCGGACGATCGCGAGCGCGGCGGCGGACAACGGCGGGCCACGGCTGCGGGTGCTGACCGCCAACATCAAGCACGGCGAGGCCGACGCGGCGGAGCTGGTCCGGCTGGTCCGCGAGCACCGCGTCGACGTGCTCGCGGTGCAGGAGCTCAACAGCGGGTTCATCGCGGAGTTCGACGAGGCCGGCATCGGCGCGCTGCTGCCGCACCGGATCGTCGACGACCCGGCGATCCACGTCAACGGCGGGCTCTACTCCCGGGTGCCACTGACCGGCACGGGAGTGCACAAGGACGACTCGGGCTTCACGCAGGCGTACGGCACGGTGAAGCTGCCCGGCGCCGCACCGCTGACGATCGAGTCGGTGCACTCGTGCGCGCCCCTGTCGGTGTCGGACGTGCCGTGCTGGTTCGCCGGCCTGCGCGGCCAGCAACCGGCCACACCGGACGGTCCGGTCCGGCTGCTGATGGGCGACTTCAACGCCACAGTGGACCACGCTCCGCTGCGGGCCTTGCTGGCGACGGGATACGACGACGCGGCGGTCGGCACCGGCAACGGGCTCAAGGGCACCTGGCGCCCGATCGACCACAGCTTCTCGGCGCCGCCGGTCGCGATCGACCACATCCTGGTCGACCCGCGCCTGTCGGTCCACGGGTTCGCGGTGTGGCCGCTGCCGGGCAGCGACCACAGCGCCGTCTTCGCCGAGCTCTCGTTGCCGGTCAGCTAGCCGCGGGCTGGCGCCGCAGGCCGTAGGTGAGCGCGTCGACGAGGGCGCGCCAGCTCGCCTCGACCACGTTCTCGTGCACGCCGACCGTGGTCCAGTCGCGCCCCGCGCCGTCGTTGGTCTCCACGAGCACGCGGGTGACCGCGCCCGAGCCGTGGGAGCCCTCGAGGATGCGCACCTTGTAGTCCCCGAGCACGAAATCGGCCAGCTCCGGGTAATGCTTCGACAGGGCCAGCCGGAGCGCCTCGTCGAGCGCGTTCACCGGGCCGTTGCCCTCCGCCGTCGCGATGACCCGCTCGCCGCGGACCCGGACCTTGGCGGTCGCCTCGGAGACCACAGCGCCGTCCTCGCGGTGCTCGACCAGCACCCGGTAGGACTCGAGCGCGAACGGGCGGTGCACCTCGCCCAGCTCGCCGCGGACCAGCAGCTCGAAGCTCGCGTCCGCGGCCTCGAACGACCACCCGCCGGCCTCCAGGTCCTTGACCCGCTGGGTGACCCGGGACAGCTCGGTCGGATGGCCGGCCAGGTCGATGCCGAGCTCGCGGCTCTTGAGCTCGATGCTGGCCCGGCCGGCCATCTCGGTGACCAGGATCCGCATGTCGTTGCCGACGACCGAGGGCTCGACGTGGTTGTAGAGCAGGGGATCCACTTTGATCGCGCTCGCGTGCAGGCCCGCCTTGTGGGCGAACGCCGCCGCTCCCACGTACGCCTGGTGGGTGTCGGGTGCGATGTTGGCGATCTCGGCGATGGAGTGGGACACCCGCATCGCCTGTTCCAGGCAGCCGTCCGGTAGGACGGGCAGGCCCAGCTTGAGTTGCAGGTTCGCGACGACCGCGAACAGGTCGGCGTTGCCGGGGCGTTCGCCGTAGCCGTTGGCGGTGCACTGGAAGTGCTCAACGCCGGCCTCGACCGCGGCGACCGTGTTGGCGACCGCGCACGAGGTGTCGTTCTGGCAGTGGATGCCGAGCCGGTCGGGGGTGACGCCGAGGCGGGCCGTGAGGTCGGCGATCGCGGCCGTGATCCGCGACGGGAGCATGCCGCCGTTGGTGTCGCACATCACCACCCGCTCGGCGCCGCCCTCGAACGCCGCGGCCACGACGGAGGCCGTGTAGTCGGGATCGAAGCGGTAGCCGTCGAAGAAGTGCTCGCAGTCGAGGAACACGCGGCGGTCGTTCTTCACGAAGTGGGCCACGGTCTCGCGGACCATCGCCAGGTTCTCGTCGCCGGTGGTGCGCAGCGCGCGTTCGACGTGCCGGATGTCGGACTTGGCGACCAGGCACACGGCCGGCGTCTCGGCGTCGAGGAGCGCGCGGACCTGCGCGTCCTCGTCGACACCGACGCCGGCCTTGCGGGTCGCGCCGAACGCGACGAGCTGCGCGTGCTTGAGGTCGAGCTCCGTGCGGGCGCGCCTGAAGAACTCGGTGTCCTTGGGCATCGCACCGGGCCAGCCGCCCTCGATGAAACCCACGCCGAACTCGTCGAGCAGGCGGGCGACGGCGAGCTTGTCGACCACCGAGTAGCTGATTCCCTCGCGCTGTGCCCCGTCGCGCAGCGTGGTGTCGTACACCTGGTAGGAGGGCATGATCCTGTCTTCCTTTCGCGGAAAAGCGATGGGGCCTGGCATCAACAAAAAGACCCCCCGCGAATGCGGGAGGTCTGCGCGCTCGGCGGTGTCGAATGCCGGCGCGCTAGCTGCCAATAATGAGGGCGAGGTGTGTCACGCTCCGTACTTTGCCATGGCCACGCCGTGACGCCAACTACCTGACCACATGTCGGGATCACTCGTTGGGGCGTTTCGCACCCACCGCGTCGGGTAGGAACTTCTGCGACCAGCTACACCAGTCGACACAAGGAGTGAGGTTCCATGGCGATGAACGCCTACGATCCGTGGACGTTCCGTGACGAGGCCGGCGTGACCGGTTCCGACCTGGTCGGCTACAAGGTCGAGGCGACCGACGGCAGCATTGGCAAGATCGACAGCGCCAGCCACGACGTCGCCGCCAGCTATCTGGTGGTCGACACCGGCGTGTGGATCTTCGGCAAGAAGGTCATGCTGCCCGCCGGGGTCGTCAACCGCGTCGACCACGAGGACCAGAAGGTCTTCGTCGACCGGAGCAAGGACCAGATCAAGGACGCTCCGGAGTACGCGGCGGACAGCCACACCGACGAGGCCTACCGGGCCAAGCTCGGCGACTACTACGGCGGTAACCCCCGTATGTAGCTCGGTCGACACCGGCGCCCGCCCGATCCCCCCGGGCGGGCGCCGGTTCGTGTCCATAGTGGATTGGTCGAGGTGGGCTACCGTGTCCGGCATGGAGCTCAACCGGTCGTACACCCTAGACGGCGTCTTCAACTTCCGCGACATCGGCGGCTACACCGGGCACGAGGGCCGCACCGTGCGGTGGCGGCGGGTGTTCCGGTCCGACTCGGTGCACCGCATCTCCCCCGCCGAGCTGCCCGCCCTGGGTGTGCGCACGGTGATCGACCTCCGCCGCCCGCGCGAGGTGGACCGCGACGGCCGGGTGGCCGACTACCCGGGTCTCGACTACCGGCACATCCACCCGGACCACCCGGAATGGGTGCCGGCGGACGCCGACGGCGTGCTGGACCGGTTCATCGCCGACCGCTACCGCGAGCTGGCCGAGCTGGGCACCGACGGCATCGGTGGCGCGCTCAAGGTGATCGCGGATCCGGCGGCCGCGCCGCTGGTCGTGCACTGTGTGGCCGGCAAGGACCGCACGGGCGTGGTCTGCGCGCTGACGCTGTCCCTGCTCGGTGTCAGCGACGACGACGTGGCGGCCGACTACGCGCTCAGCACGGCGGCCTCGGAGCGCTTCTCGGCCTGGCTGCGCGAGTCGCTCCCGGCCCTCGAGGTGCCGCCGGCGCCGTTCATGGCCTCGCCCGCGACGGCCATGCACCTGTTCCTCGACGAGCTGCGCGAGCGGCACGGCTCGATCGAGGGCTACGCGAAGTTCGCGGGCCTGACGACCGAGGACCTCACGGCCCTGCGGTCGCACCTGCTGGAGCCGTGAGCCCGCTTTGCTCTGCATCCATATACCCATCGATGCGTATATGGATGCAGAGCAAGCGGCCGGCCATCCACGATGGACGGCCGGCGCAC
>NZ_JBFAIU010000190.1:0-14506 GCF_040654855.1 Asanoa sp. NPDC050611 | reverse complement strand
GCAGCTCGGCGTCGCCGCACCGCTCGGCCGCCGCGATCGCGTTGCCCAGCAACGGTTCCGCGTCGGAGGCGGCGTAGCGCCGGGCGGCCCGCCGGCCCGCGGCCAGCCAGGCCCGGCCGGCCCGCCGATCGTCGCCCGCGGCCTGCGCGTGCCGGGCCACCGCCTCCGGGTTGTCGGCGAGCACGTCCGCGGCGCGCAGGTGGTGGGCCAGCCGGGTCGGCTGTGGCGTCGAGTCGTAGAGCACCTCCTGCACGAGGTCGTTGGCGAACTCGTACGCCCGCCCGGCGACCACGGTCAGCCGCGTCTCCAGGATCCGGTCGCAGCGCAGCGTCGCCTCCGCGGTCCCGACGCCGAGCAGGCCCGCGACGGCGGCCGGCGCGAACGAGGTGCCGAGCACGGCGGCGGCCCGTAACAGCTCCTCGGCGCCCGGCCCGGCGGCCCGGACCCGGGTCAGCACGCTCGCCCGCAGCGACGAGGGCACACCGGTGTGGCCCGCGGCGAGCGCGCGCAGCGTCTCCACCACGAACAGCGTGTGCCCGCGGGTCCGGCGGGCGATCTCGGCGGCGCGGGCGTCCTGGCCGGCGGCCCGGGCCAGGTGCGCGATCGCGGCGCCGTCGAGCGGCCCGAGCGGCACGACGTCGGCGACCTCGTCGAGGGTGGCCAGCGCCTCCCGGCCCTCGGCCGCCCGCACGGTCGCGACCACCAGCAGCCGGGCGCCGCCCGCGTGCCGGGCCAGGTAGTGCAGCAGCTCGACGGTGGCCGTGCCGGCGTGCTGGAGGTCGTCGACGACAAGCAGCACCGGGCGCGGCACCGCCAGGCGCCGGAGGAACACCGTGACCGCTTCGTACGCGGCGCGGCGCTCGGCCTCGGGGCTGCCGTGCTCGGCCGGCGGCGCGCCGAGCACGGCGGCGGCCGCGGGCACGAGGGTCGCCAGGGCGCCGGCCCGGTCGCCGGCGGCGGCCCGCACCCGGTCCGGGGGCGCGTCGGCGACCAGCGCCGCGACCGCCTCGACGAACGGCTGCAGGAACAGCGAGCGTTCGGCGGCGTAACAGCGGACCGTGACCACGACGCCGTCCGCCAGCCGGGCCAGCTCCACGGCCAGGCGGGTCTTGCCGATGCCGGGCTCGCCGGTGACCAGGACCAGCCGCGGCCGGCCCGCGCCCGCGTCCCGCCACGCGCCGGCGAGCCGGTCGATCTCCGCGTCGCGGCCGGCCAGGCGAGGAGGCGGGGGCGGCTGGAAGACCGGCACGTCGGCGGGGGTGGTCCGGCCACGCAGCACCGCGACGTGCAGGTCGCGCGTCGCCGCCGCCGGGTCGACGCCCAGCTCCTCGGCGAGCAGGGCGCGCAGCCGCTCGTACACCTCGAGCGCCTTGGCCGGCTCACCCAGGGCGTCGTGGGCCCGCATGAGCGCCCGCACCGCGTCCTCGTCGAACGGGTCGGCCCGGCCGGCCGCGAGCGCCGCGTCGCGGGCCCGGGCCGGCTGCCCGCCCGCCAGCGCGGCCGCGGCCACCACCTGCCGGGCCCGCCGCAGGTGTGCCGCCTGGTCGGCCCGGACGGCCGCGGCCCAGTCGGCGGCGGGCTCCCCGGTCAGTGCGGGCGCGGCGGCCAGGACACCCTCCGCCCAGCCGGCAGCATCGAGTGCGGCCGCCGGATCGGCCGGCAGCCGGCGCTCGGCCTCCGCGACGAACCGGGCGGCCTCGTGCAGGTCCACGGTGACGTCGGCGGGCAGCCGGTAGCCGCTGCGCCCGCCCTCGACAAGGTCCGCGCCGAGCGCCGCCCGGACGCGACTGACCAGGGTCGCCACGTTGTCGGCGGGCCGCGCGGGCGGCCGCGCGGGCCAGAGCGCCCCGACGAGCTGGTCGACGGCGACGACCCGGCGCTCGGCGGCGAGCAGGGCCAGCAGCGTGCGCGCCTTGCGGCTGCCGACCTCGGCGTCGGGCAGCACCCGGCCGTCGCGGACCACTGCGAACGGTCCCACGAGCCGGATCCCGATCTGCCCCATCCGGTCTTGCTACGTCGGCGGGTTCGCGCAGGTCAACCCTTCGTTCGCCAATCCGACGCAGTACCGAACACCGCGTGGTACGCGTTGAGCGCCGGCTGGCCGCCGAGGTGGGCGTAGAGCACGTTCGAATCGCGCGGAATGTCACCCCGCCGGACGAGGTCGATCAGCGCCGCCATCGACTTGCCCTCGTAGACCGGGTCGAGGATCACGCCCTCCAGCGTGCCGGTCAGCTGGATGGCGTCCACGGTGGACTCGACCGGGATGCCGTAGCGGTCGCCGGCCCAGCCTTCCAGCACCGTGATCTCGTCGTCGCGCAGGTCGCGGCCCAGGCCGATCAGCTCCGCGGTGTTGCGCGCGATCTTCTCCACCTGCGCGCGGGTCTCGTCGATCTTCGCGGAGGCGTCGATGCCGAGCACCCGCCGCGGCCGGTCCTGGCCCGCGAAACCGGCGATCATCCCGGCCTGGGTGCTGCCCGTGACGCTGCAGACGACGATCGTGTCGAAGAAGACGCCCAGCTCGCGCTCCTGCTGCTCGACCTCGTGCGCCCAGTTGGCGAAGCCCAGCCCGCCCAGGCGGTGGTCGGAGGCGCCGGCCGGGATCGCGTAGGGCACGCCGCCCGCCGCGCGGACGTCCGCCAGCGCCTGCTGCCAGCTCTCCTTGAAGCCGATGCCGAAGCCCTCCTGGACCAGCCGCACGTCGGCGCCCATGACCCGGGACAGCAGGATGTTGCCGACCTTGTCGTTGACCGGGTCCGGCCAGTCGACCCAGCTCTCCTGCACGAGCACGGCCTTGAGCCCGGCCCGCGCGGCGACCGCGGCCACCTGCCGGGTGTGGTTGGACTGCACACCGCCGATGCTGACCAGCGTGTCCGCGCCTTCGGCGAGCGCGTCGGCCAGCAGGTATTCGAGCTTGCGGGTCTTGTTGCCGCCGTACGCCAGACCGCTGTTGCAGTCTTCGCGCTTCGCCCAGATCCGGGCGCCCCCGAGGTGCGCGCTCAGGCGGTCGAGGGGGTGGACCGGGCTCGGACCGAACAGGAGGGGATAGCGCGCGAAGTCAGCGAGAAGCATGCAACATATTGCACGTCGCGCTCGCTGGGCTGTCAAGAGTTCGCCCAGCGCTGAACCTCGCTGCTGCCAGCAGCGTGGCCTGGTCGGGCCGCGGGCCGGCTCCGCATCGTGGGGTCACGAACACCGAGACCCACGAGGAGAGACCATGCAGAGCTTGACGGGCGGCGCGTCGCTCGACGACCAGCTCGCCACCCGGCTGTTGCACCAGCGGATCATCGTGCTCGGCGCGGAGGTCGACGACCCGATCGCCAACCGCCTCTGCGCCCAGCTGCTGCTGCTGTCGGCCGAGGACCCGCGCGCGGACATCAGCCTCTACATCAACTCGCCGGGCGGGTCGGTCAGTGCCGGCCTGGCCATCTACGACACGATGCGGGTGATCCCCAACGACGTGCGTACGGTCGCGATGGGCCTGGCCGGCAGCATGGCGCAGTTCCTGCTCTGCGCGGGCACGGCCGGCAAGCGGTTCAGCCTGCCGCACGCGCAGGTGCTGATGCACCAGGGCAGCGCCGGCTTTGGCGGCACGGCGGCCGACATCGAGATCTACGCCGGCCAGCTCGAGCGGGTCGGGCGGACCCTGGTCGAACTGATCGCCAAGCACACCGGGCAGACGGTCGAGGCCGTGCACGCGGACAGCGGGCGGGACCGGTGGTTCAACGCCGAGGAGGCGCTCGCGTACGGGATGGTCGACCACGTGGTGACCCAGGTCGACGACGTGCGGCCGACCGTCACCCGCCAGCCGATGGGGTTGTGACGATGAGCCAGTACACGATCCCGACCGTCATCGAGCGCACCTCGACCGGCGAACGGGCCTTCGACATCTACTCGCGGCTGCTGGCCGAGCGGATCATCTTCCTGGGCACGGAGATCGACGACGGCGTCGCCAACGTGGTGATGGCGCAGCTGCTGCACCTCGAGTCGGCGAGCCCCGACCAGGAGATCGCCCTCTACATCAACTCGCCGGGCGGCTCGTTCAGCGCGCTCACCGCGATCTACGACACGATGCGGTTCGTGCGGCCTGACGTCGCCACGTTCTGCCTCGGCCAGGCGTCGTCGGCCGCGGCGGTGCTGCTCGCCGCCGGCACGCCGGGCAAGCGGGCGGTGCTCGGGCACGCGAAGGTGGCCCTGCACCAGCCCTCGAGCCAGGCCCGCGGCACGCTGCCGGACCTCGCGGTGCAGGCCAAGGAGGTCAGCCGGGTCCGTGCCGAGATGGAGGAGATCCTCGCGGAGGTCAGCGGCCACCCGACCGGGAAGATCCGCGCCGACATCGACCGCAACCTGATGTTCTCGGCGGACGAGGCGGTCGCGTACGGGCTCGCGGACCATGTGGTGCGCAGCCGCAAGGGCACGCCGCTGGCCCGGGTCGGGTAGGTCCTAGGCGGCGACCCGCAGGTGCACCTCGCCGGCGCGGCCCGCGGTGTGACGGGGGTGGGCCGCGGTGTGACGGGGGTGGGCCGCGCGGGCGCGGGCGTCGGCGAGGCGCAGCACCTGGGCCGGCGGGGCCAGCTCCCGGCCCGCGGCGACGAGCAGGTCGGGCAGCTCGACGCCGAGGGCGCCGCAGACGGCGGCGAGCACCTCCGACGACGGCTCCTTGCGCCCGCGCTCGACCTCCGACAGGTACTGAGCGGAGACGCGGGCGTCCTGCGCGACCTCGGCCAGCGTGCGGCCCTGCCGCAGGCGGACCCGGCGCAACAGCCGGCCGAACACCTCGCGCAGCAGGGGCTGGTCCGTCACGCGCCTGACTCTATGCGGGCGCGCGCGTCCGGTGGCCCGGTTTCGCGCTCGGCGTAGCGGGACGTGCTTAGCTCAGGGCATGCAGTCCGACACTGGCGCTTTCAGCGACGTCGATGCCCTGCCGGAACCCATGTTCGACGTGCTCTTCGGCGTGCTGCGGGCGATGGCCGAACACCCCGAGATCCAGCGCGTACGCCGGACGGCGTGGGAGGCACTCGCGCCGCAGCCGGGTCAGCGGTTGCTCGACGCGGGCGCCGGGGCCGGCGAGGTGGCGCGCGAGCTGGCCGCCGTGGTCGGGGCGGAGGGCGAGGTCGTGGCGATGGACGCCTCCGCCCGCACGCTCCGGGCCGCGAGCGACCTGACCCCCGCGCACCTGCCGGTGCGGTTCGTCCAGGGTGACGTCAGGGATCTCGAGTTCGAGACGGGGACCTTCGACGGTGTACGCGTGGAGCGGGTCCTCCAGCACCTCGCCGACCCGGACCGGGCGGTGGCCGAGCTGGCCCGGGTCACCCGCCCCGGCGGCCGCATCTGCCTCGTCGACACCGACTGGGAGTCGGCGGTGACCGACGGCGTGCCGGCCGACCTGGCCACCGCGATGCGCGACCGCCTGCTCAGCCTGGCCGCCGACCACCACAACGACATGGGCCGCACGCTGCGCCGCCGCCTGGTGCGCGCCGGCCTGACCGCGGTGACGGCGACGCCGGTGACCCTGGTCTTCCCCGATCCCGCCTCGGCCGCCGTGGTCATGCCGTTCTTCAACCCCGCCGTGCCGCCGGAGGCCGGCATGATCCCGGACGAGCTGCGCGACCGCTGGTTCGCCGAGGTCGCCGCCGCGGGCGAGCGCGACGAGTTCCTGGCCGCGCTGACGATCTGGGTCGCGTCGGCCGTACGGCATTGACCTCCACCGTTCGACCGAGGCGCGGGATCTATACCTAGAACTACTATGCATCGCAGTTCTAGGTTTGGAGGGCGCGGTGCAGGTCACAAAGGATCTCGTGGCGGCGTCGGCGACGCCGATGGTGCTCGGCATCCTCGCGCAGGGTGAGAGCTACGGCTACGCGATCCTCAAGCAGATCGACGAGCTGTCCGGCGGCGAGCTGGCCTGGACCGAGGGCCTGCTCTACCCGCTGCTGCACCGGCTCGAGCGGCTCGGCCACATCGAGTCGAGCTGGCAGACGCCGCCCGGCGGCCGCCGGCGCAAGTACTACCGGATCACCGACCAGGGCCGCACCGAGCTGGCCGAGCAGCGCCGCCAGTGGGCCGCCGTGGTCGACGCGCTGAAGAACGTCTGGCAGTCGGCACCGCGGCCGCTGGAGGCGTGAGATGACCGTCGACAGCGACAGCCTGGATGCCCAGATCGGGCAGTGGCGCGCCTACATGCGACGCCGCCGGGCCGTGCACGACGTCGACGTCGACGAGCTGGAGGACCATCTCCGGTCGACGGTGGCCGACCTGGTCGAGGCCGGGCTGCGGCCCGACGAGGCGTTCCTGGTCGCGGTCAAGCGGATGGGCAACCTCGACGACCTGTCGCGGGAGTTCGCGCGCGTCCACTCCGAGCGGCTCTGGAAGCAGCTGGTGCTGGCCGGCGACACGGGGGCGCCGGCTGCGGCCGGCATGGGCGACGACCGGCTGGTGATGGCCGGCTGCGCGGTCGCCGCCGCGGTCGCCATCAAGATCCCTGAGCTGTTCGGGGTCAGTCTCAGCGAGGACACCGACTTCTACATCCGCAACCTCGCGCTCTTCGCCCTGGTGCCGCTGGCGGCGTACTTCGCGCTGCGTCGCCGGCTCGGAATCGTCTGGACCGGCCTCGTCGCCGGGCTGTTCGTCGTGGGCGCCCTCGCCGCCAACGCCTATCCGACCGCGGAGGGCTCGCAGAGCGTCGTGCTCACCGCGATCCACCTGCCGCTGGCACTCTGGCTGGCCGTCGGCCTGGCGTACGTCGGTGGCGACTGGCGGTCCGACCGCAAGCGGATGGACTTCATCCGGTTCACCGGTGAGTTCATCATCTACTCCGTGCTCATCTCGTTGGGCACGAGCCTGCTGTCCACGGTGGTCATCGGCGTGTTCGACGCGATCGGCGTCGACCTCGACACCGTCATGGGTCTGTGGGTGCTGCCGTGCAGCGGCCTGGCCGCCGTCGTCGTCGCGGCGTGGCTGGTCGAGGCGAAGCAGAGCGTCATCGAGAACATGGCCCCGGTGCTCACCCGCCTGTTCACGCCGCTGTTCACGGTCGCCGTCCTGGCCTTCCTCGTCGCCGTGGCCTGGACCGGCGAGCTCGTCGACGTCGACCGGGACGTGCTGATCCTCTTCGACGTGCTGCTCGTGACCGTCCTCGGGTTGTTCCTGTACGCGCTCTCCGCCCGCGACCCCGACGCCCCGCCCAAGCTCTTCGACCGGCTGCAGCTCGCGATGGTGGCCAGCGCGCTGCTGATCGACGCGCTGGTGCTGTTCGCGGTCCTCGGCCGGATCTCCGAGTGGGGCAACACGCCCAACAAGGCGACCGCCCTGGGCGTCAACGCGATCCTGCTGGCCAACCTCGGCTGGACGGCGTTCCTGCTCGCCGAGTTCGTGCGCCGGCGCCGCCCGTTCGCCGAGGTGGAGCGATGGCAGACCCGCTACCTCGCCGCGTACGCCGCCTGGGCCTGGGCCGTCGTGCTCGTCTTCCCGCCGGCGTTCGACTACTTCTAGAGAGGTCCCCTTCACCGCCGACCGCGGCCCCCACAACCTGCGCGACCCCGGCAGATCGCGACGCTCTCCAACGGGCTCCCATCCACCGGCACCCGTGCTCCGAATCACAGATGTCCCGACCGGGACGCGTGGAGGGAGAGCGGAATGCGCAGGCTCATCCGTCTCGCGGTCGCTGCCGTGGTGACCGGGGTGTTGGTCTGGCTGCCGTCAGTGGCCCAGGCCGGCATCACCGCAAGCGGCATCGACTGACCACCGATCGCGCGGGCGCCGCCTTCCCCCTGGGCGGTGCCCGCGCCGTCAGGCGAGTGCCGTCTTCAGCAGGAGGGGCGCCGCCGCGGCCCAGGCCTGCGGCGAGCAGGAATGCGGATAGGGCACCGGCGGCTGGCCCGCGCGACGGCCAAGGCCGGTCAGCACCTCCGGCAGCCGCCCGCCCGCGGTCGACGCGGCGGCGACCAGGCCGTCGGCGATCCGCGCTGCCGCGTCCCGCTGGCCGGCCCGGGCCAGGCCGGCCACCGCGAGCGCCGTGTCGTGCGGCCAGACGCCGCCGCGGTGGTATGAGAGCGGATGGTACGGCGCCTGCCCCTCGGCCAGCGTGCGGATGCCCCAGCCGGACCAGAAGTCCTCGGCGGCCAGGCGCTCCGCGACCAGCCCGGCCCACGTCTCGTCGAGGATGCCCGACCACAGCACGTGGCCGGCGTTCGAGGCCAGCGCGTCGACCTGGCGGTCCGCGCCGTCCAGAGCCAGGGCGACGAACGCGTTCGGCAGGCGGAAGTCCGCGGAGAACATCGCCCGCAGGCGGTCCGCGCGCCGGTCGAGGTCGGTGGCCCAGTCCGGGTCGCCCCAGGCCGTGCGGGCCAGCTCCGCGGTGCCGCGCAACGCCCGGTACGCGTACCCCTGCGCCTCGCAGACCGCGATCGGTCCGGCCGCCACCACGCCGTCGGCGAAGACCATCGAGTCCGCCGAGTCCTTCCAGCAGTGGTGCACGAGCCCGGGCGCGTCGGTCGGGTAGCGCAGGTAGCCGGTGGCCAGCATGCCGCCGTCGTCGAGCATCCAGCGGATCGCGGCGCGGGCGGCTTGCTCCAGGTCCTTGGCCACGACGTCGTCGCCGGTGAGGGCGTGGTGTTCGGCCAGCAGCACGAGGAACAGCGGGGTGGCGTCGACCGTGCCGTAGTAGCGGGCGTACGGCACCTCGCCCAGCGTCGCCAGCTCGCCCTGGCGCAGCTCGTGCAGGATCTTGCCGGGCTGCTCGATCCGCTCCGCCGCGTGCTCGCGGCCCTGGGTGGCGGCCAGCAGGCGCAGCGTGCCCTCGGCCAGCTCCGGCCGGTACGGCAGCGCGAACAGCGAGGTGAGCAGGCTGTCCCGGCCGAACAGCGTGAGGAACCAGGGCGCGCCCGCCGCCGGCACCACCGCGCCCGGGGGCAGGTCGAGGTCGGGCAGCGGGAGGTCGGCGGCCGGCATCCGGAGGCTGTCGAGGTCGGCCAGGCCGCGCGCCACACAGCGGGCGAGGTCATCGGCCGGCAGGACGGCCGACAGCGCGGACGGCGGCGCCGGCACGGTCGCGGCGTCACCGGCGGAGACCGTCGCGCGCAGCGTCACCGAGCCGTGCGCCGGCACGGTCACCGTCCACTGGGGGCCGTCCGCGGACAGCCGGGCCGGCGGCGTGGCGGTCACCCGGGTCTGCCGCCGGAAGCCCCGCCGGGCGTACCCGAAGACCACCTCGGTATCGGCCGCGGTCACCTCCCGGTCGGCGTCCGACTTGTCGAACAGCCGCGACGAGCGCAGCTCGAACTGGTCCGCGAAGTCCGCCTCGACCGAGAGCGCCACCCGCACGGTCTGCGGGGAGCCCACGAAGCTGGTCAGCGTCAGCTCCTCGGCGAGCAGGCCCGATCCCAGGCGCTGCACCCGCCGCAGCACGAACGGCGGGTTCTCGTTGCGCACGGTCGGCGGTGCGAGCACGACCTCGTCGGAGTCGGTGGACGCCGACAGCGCCCGCAGCGCGCGGCCGTGCACCGTCAGCACCCAGCGCGACAGGTGCCGGGTGTCGGCGACGAAGAACCCGCCGTTGTCCGTGATGTTGCCGGCCGCGTCGGTCAGCAGGCAGGTCACGCCCGCGACAAGGGTGCGCATAACGGGGTCAACGACTCAGCGGCGCGGCCCGGTGCGGATGAGGTCGAGCGTCAGCGCCGCGGTCCAGCTGAAGTCGTCGGTGCCGTAGCCGGCGCCGGTCAGCGGGTCCAGGTACTCGCGGAAGCCCGCCGTCCGCACCCGCGCCAGGAGCCGGTCGCGCAGGTCGTCGGCCAGCCCGGTCTCGCCGTGCAGGCGCAGGCCGTACCAGAAGAGCCAGCTGGTGTTGATCCATCCCGGGCCCCGCCAGTAGCGCCCGGGCTCGTGGTCGGCCGCTGTCAGGTCGTAGCTGGGCAGCGGGCAGGCGTCGGCCAGCCGGAACCGGTCACCGAGCGCGGTCTTCACGAGATCCGTCGCGACCGGCAGGTCGGGGATGACCACGGGCAGGAGACCCGCCACGGAGTACGACCGGAGCGGCGCTTCGCCGAGGACGTCGTACGCGAGGAAGGTCCCGGCGGTCACGTCCCACAGCTCGGCCATCAGCGCGTCGGTGACCTGCTGGGCCCGGACCAGGTGCCGGGTCGGGTCGAGCCCGATCTCGGTGGCGATCGCGGCCAGGGCGTGCTCCCCGGCCGCGAGCAGCCCGTTGCACAGCGGGTCTTCGACCGCGAACCCCGGCGTTCCCTGGTAGGCGGCGTCCCGGTAGTCGCGGGCGATCCGGATGTAGCGCCCGTAGTCGGCGTCGGTCGGCCGTTCGGCCGCGGCCGCGTGCGCGAGGTCGCGCCGGGCCAGGTCCGCGGGCGGCAGCGGGACCACCCGGGCCAGCGGCGCGTCCCAGGCCGGGCTGTTGTCCATCCCGGACTCCCACGGGTGCACGACGGACACCAGGCCCCGCCCGCGCAGGTCCCGCGCGGTGAGCAGCCAGTCGTGCCAGGCGACCAGGCGCGGGTAGAGCCGCTCCAGGAACCGGCGGGACCGGGCCACGGTCGGCGCGGCCCGGAACGTCTCCCAGGCGGCGAGGGCGTGCACGGGCGGCTGCACGATGCCGGAGGTCGGCACGCCGGGCGCGCCGGCGACGTCGGTGGACTGCCAGAAGGCCGGTCCGGGGAAGTACGCGTCGGCCGGCACCAGCGGGTCGAACACGATGTGCGGCACCCGGCCGTCGGCCCACTGGGCGCCGAACAGCGACTCGAGCTCGCGCTGCGCCCGCACCGGTGAGAGGTGCCGCAGGCCCAGCGCGATGAACGCCGAGTCCCAGCTCCACTGGTGCGGGTAGAGGCCGCCGGCGGGCACGGTCGCGCCGCGCCGCCAGTTCGCGGCCAGGACCCGCCGCGCCGCCCGGTCGAGCGACGCGGACGGCGATATGACGGGTGCGGTGGGAGCCAGGGCGACGGTCACGACCACCTCCGCAGGAAGCCGGGGATCGCGGCGACCGCGGCCGTGGGCTCGCCGCGCAGCCGGCACTCGACGGCCAGGTGCCCGTCGTAGCCGATCGCGTCGAGCGTGCCGAGCAGCGCGCCCCAGTCGATGTGACCGGTGCCGGGCTGGAACCGGTTGGAGTCGCTGACCTGCACGTGACCGAGGTGGTCGGCGGCCTTGACGAGGGCGCTCGTCGGCTCGTCCTCCTCGATGTTCATGTGGTACGTGTCGGCGAGCACCCGCAGGCCGCGCGGCCCGGCCTCGTCGACCAGCGACACCGCCTCGTCGAGCCGGTTGACCATGTGGTCCTCGTAGCGGTTGAGCGGCTCGAGCACGAGGGTCACGCCGAGGCTCGCGGCGTGCGCACCCAGGTCGGTCAGCGCCGCGAGCAGCACGGCCCGGTCGGCGTCGGGGGTGCGCGGCGGCTCGAACGGGGGCAGGCGCCGGGAGAACATGCCGTACGACGCGGGGGTGCAGGCCACCGAGCCGCCGACCTCGGCGATGACGGAGAGCTGGGAGCGGAGCTGGGCGATCGCGTCGCGGCGCAGGTCGGCGTCGAAGGCGCCGATGAAGTGCAGCATGTCGACGCAGACCGACGGCATCGGCACGCCGTCCCGGGCCGCCTGGCGCAGCTCGGGCAGCCGGTCACGGAAGGCGAAGTCGCCCTTGGCCCGCAGCTCGATGCCGTCGTAGCCGGCGCGCGCGGCGAAGTCCCACTTCGCCTGGAGGCTCTCGCCGGGGAGCAGCTGCTCCTGGCAGGAGATCTTGATCATGAGAACTTCAACACCACCTGGAGTGCTTCCTGCGGACGGTGGTCGAGCATGGCGAACGCCTCCGCCGCCTCTTCCACCGCGATGACGTGCGTGACGAGGCCGACGGGGTCGACCGCGCCCTGCTGGGCGAGACCGAGGAACGCCTGGTTGAGGCGGGCCTGGTCCCAGCGCCCCGCGAGCTCCGGTGGCACGCCCCCGATCTGGGAGGAGACGATCCGGACCCGGTTGTGGTGGAACTCGTCGCCGAGCCGCAGCCCGACGCCGTCGCCCTGGTAGAAGCCGGACGCGACGACCCGCCCGTCGACCGCGACCGCGCGGATCGCGTCGTGCAGGGCCGCGTACTGGCCGCTGATCTCGATCGCCACGTCGGCGCCGCGACCGGCGGTCAGCTCGCGCATGCGCAGCGCGACGTCGTGCGCGGCGGCGTCGATCGTGTGTGCGGCGCCGTAGTCCATGGCCTTCTCCAGCCGCGCCGGCAGCGTGTCGACGGCGACCACCGTGGCGCCGGAGAGCTGGGCCAGCCGGGTGGCGAGCAGCCCGAGCACGCCCTGGCCGAAGACCGCGACCACTTCGGAGAGGTGGACGTCGGCGGCCAGCACGCCGTTGAGCGCGACCGCGCCGACCCGGGCGAAGGTGGCCGCGACCGGGTCCAGGCCGGCCGGCACCACGCAGCCGCGGACCTTCTCGATCGGGAGCACGGCCTCGCCGCGGTGCCCCCAGATGCCCCAGACCTGCTGGCCCGGTCGTGGGTCGTCGGGGTGCGGCTCCTCGGCCAGCACCTCGACCACCTCGCCGACCTCGGAGTAGCCCAGGCCGGCCACCGGGTAGCGCAGCCCGCTCGTGCCGGCGACGAACAGCCGCAGCTCCGGGTCCCAGTCGCGGTTGAGGTAGGGGTTCGTGCCGCGGTAGGCGGTCAGCTCGGTGCCCGCCGATATCCCCGAGTAGCTGGTGCGGACGCGCACCTGCCCGGGACGCAGCTCCACGTGGGGTTGGTCGATGACCTCAACGTGGCGAGGGGAGGTGAACTGCACTATCTGCGGCACGACGGCCTTCCACCCATGATCGTAGAGAGAAGTGCGCGACATAACGACGGCTGGTTCCGCCGAGATGTTACGCACTTATGTCTGGCAATCAAGTATAAGTCTGGATGGTCATCTGTCCGTCATATGTGGACAAATCGTTCCCTGCGGCGCGGCGGCGGAGGCAAGATCGTCCGTTACCCGACCAAGAGGCCGAACGTTACGTACATATGTCTTGCCTTCGCGTATAAGACCTTGGTGTGATTCGTCCGTAGATCGTGGACTAAGGGAGAGATCGATATATCGGACGAAGGAGCTGACCGCGTGAACGCGAGACGCCTGCTCACCGCCGTTATCGCGGCGACCCTGGTGACCACCGCACTCACCGCCTGCGGTGGCGACGACCCCGAGGACGACGCCACTGGTTCGATCACCGTGTGGAGCCTCGAGAGCCAGACCGACCGGGTCCAGGCCACCCAGAAGATCGCCGACGAGTTCACGGCGAAGACCGGCATCCAGGTCAAGATCGTCGCGACCGACGAGAACCAGTTCACCAGCCTCGTGACCTCGGCCGCCGCCGCCGGGCAGCTGCCCGACGTGATCGGTGCGCTGCCGCTGGCCGCCGTGGCCCAGATGGCGACCAACGACCTGCTCGACACCGACGCCGCGAAGTCCGTGGTCGACGAGCTCGGCCGCGACACCTTCTCGCCGCGGGCCCTGGAGCTGACCGCGCAGGACGGCAACCAGCTCGCCGTGCCCAGCGACGGCTGGGCCCAGCTGCTCTTCTACCGCAAGGACCTGTTCGACAAGGCCGGCCTGCAGGCGCCCGACACGTTCGACAAGATCCGCACGGCCGCGCAGCAGCTCAACAAGGGCGGCGTCGCGGGCATCACGATGGCCAACGTTCCCAACGACGCGTTCACCGAGCAGACGTTCGAGAACTTCGCGCTCGGCAACGGCTGCGAGCTGGTCGACGACCAGAAGAACGTGCAGCTCGACTCGCCGCAGTGCGTGGCCACGTTCCAGCTCTACCAGGACCTGTTCAAGAACTACTCGGTGCCGGGGGCGCAGGACGTCGACACCACCCGGGCCACGTACTTCGCCGGCAAGGCCGCGATGGTGGTCTGGTCGTCGTTCCTGCTCGACGAGATGGCCGGGCTGCGCAACGACGCCCTGCCGACCTGCCCCGAGTGCAAGGCCGACCCGGCGTTCCTGGCCAAGAACAGCGGCATCGTGACCGCGGTGGCCGGGCCCGACGGGCAGCCGGCCCAGTTCGGCGAGATCACGAGCTGGGCGATCACGGCGGAGGGGGAGAACACCGAGCAGTCCCGCCGGTTCGTCCAGTACATGATGAACGAGGGCTACCCCGGCTGGCTCGGCATCGCGCCGGAGGGCAAGTTCCCGGTCCGCAAGGGCGACTCCGGCGATCCGCAGAAGTTCACCACCGCCTGGAACACGCTGCCGGCGGGCGTCGACACCCGCAAGCCGCTCTCCGAGAGCTACCCGGCCGACGTGCTGGAGGCGCTGCGGACCAGCCCCGACACGTTCAAGCGGTGGGCGCTGCCGCAGAAGCAGGGTGCGCTGCTGGGTGCCACGCTCGGCGAGCTGCCCGTGCCCAAGGCCGTGAACGCCCTGACCGGCGGTGAGGTCGATGCCGCCGGCGCGGCGAAACGCGCCGCGGACGAGGTGCGGGCTGCTGACGGGCGACGACATCGCGACGATGGCCGACAACGCGATCGTGTT
>NZ_JBFAIU010000189.1:0-14524 GCF_040654855.1 Asanoa sp. NPDC050611 | reverse complement strand
GCTCTGGGTCGCCAAGGCGCAGATCACGGAGCAGCGCGAAGGCACCCTGGAGAGCCAGGTGCTCGCGCCGGAAGCCCTCGTACACCTCTTCGAACCGGGTGTAGAGGGGCGCGAAGCCCAGCCGGAGCCGGTCCGGGGTGCGGTAGTCCGGGATCACGGAGGCGTCCCGCAGCGCCTGGCTGATCTGCCAGGCGGCCGGGTGGTGCAGCGTCACGTGCGCGCCACGCCCGGAGCGCGGCGACGCGAGCGCGAAGCCGTGCGGCGCGAGCCACTCGTCGTGCAGCTCGATGGCGAAGTCGCCGAGCGCGGTGCCCTTGGCGAAGATCCGCTCGATCCCGGCCGCCGCGGAGAGCTGGATACCGCACAGCGCGCCGTAGCCGCCGAGCACCGGCGGCGTGCCGACCAGGAAGCGGTCGACCGACGGCGCCGGGTCGTACGCCGGACCCATCGCGAACTGGTCCCGCTGCCCGAACCAGCCCCAGATCGGCTGCCGCAGCTCGGCCTGCAGCTCCTGCCGGACGTAGAGGAACGCGGGCGCGCCCGGGCCGCCGTTGAGGTGCTTGTAGGTGCACCCGACGGCCAGGTCGACGCCGGCGGTGCGCAACGGCGCCGGCACCGCGCCCGCCGAGTGGCAGAGGTCCCAGAGCATCAGCGCACCGGCCGCGTGCGCCGCGGCGGTGATCGCCGGCAGGTCGACGATCGCCCCGGACCGGTAGGCCACATGCGACAGCGAGACCAGCGCGACGTCCTCGTCGAGGGCCTCCCGCACGGCGGCCAGCGTGACCCCGGTGTCCAGGTCGGACGGGATCACCCGCAGCGTCATCCCGCGCGCCGCGGCCACGCCCTCCAGCACGTACCGGTCGGTCGGGAAGTTGTCGTCGTCCGTGACGACGACCCGGCGCCCGGGCCGCGCGTCGCAGGCCGCCACGGCCAGCTTGTAGAGGTTGACGCTGGTCGAGTCGGCGAGCAGCACCTCGCCCGGCTCCGCCTCCACGACGCCGCCGGCGAGCAGGTCGCCGACCTCGCGGGCCAGGCCGATCCAGCGGTCCCAGCCGCGCACCAGGTCGGTGCCCCACTCCTGGTCGATCGCGGCGTGCAACCGCTCGCGGGTGGCCTTGGGCAACCGGCCGAGCGAGTTGCCGTCGAGGTAGACCAGGTCCGGCTCGGCGATGACGAACTCGTCGCGGAAGGCGGCCAGGGGATCCTCGGCGTCGAGACGGCGGGCCTGGGTGAGGCGATCAACGGGCACGCCGACACCGTAGCCGGGCAGGATGGGAGGCATGGCGGACCTCCACGACCTGACGGCGCTCGAACAGGGTGCCGCGATCGCCCGCGGGGAGCTGACCAGTGTCGAGCTGGTCGAGCACTACCTGACGCGGGTCGCCGCGTTCGGTGACCGGGTCGGTGCGTTCGTGACCGTGACCGCGGACCGGGCGCGCGCGGAGGCGGCCGCCCTCGACGCGGCGCCGCCGGCCCACCGCGGGCCGCTGCACGGCGTGCCGACCGCCATCAAGGACCTGACCATGACCGCCGGCGTACGCACGACGTTCGGCTCGGCCGCGTTCGCCGACCTGCTGCCCCCGATCGACGCCGACGTGGTGACCTACCTGCGCGCGGCCGGCACCGTCTCGCTCGGCAAGACCACCACGTCGGAGCTCGGCGGCTCCTGCCACGCGGAGAGCCTCGTCGCGCCGCCGGCCCGCAACCCGTGGGCGCCGGGCAACACGGCCGGCGGGTCCAGCGGCGGCGCGGCGGCCGCGGTCGCCGCCGGGCTGGTCGCCGTCGCGCAGGGCTCCGACGGCGGCGGCTCGGTGCGCATCCCCGCGGCGGTCTGCGGCCTGGTCGGCTACAAGCCCAGCCGCGGCGTGGTCTCCGGCGGCCCGCTCGGGTTCGCCGCCTTCGGCCTGCCGACGCACGGCGCGATCGCCCGCACGGTGACCGACGCGGCCGCCTTCCTCGACGCGATGGCGGTGCCGACGATCGGCGAGCCCTACCTGGCGCCGCCGATACCCGGTGGCGGCTACCTGGGCGCCGCCCGGACCGCCGCGCCCGGACCGCTGCGGATCGGCCGGTTCACCACCCCGATGCTGGTCGACACGCCGGTCGACCCGGCCTGCGTGGCAGCCGTCGACACGGCGGCCGCCGCGCTGGCCGGGGCCGGGCACGAGGTCGAGGACGTGGCCGCGCCGCTCACGCCGGACATGTGGCCGCTGTTCGAGACGCTCTGGTACGTGCTGGCGCTGGCCCCGATCCCACCGGCGAAGGAGGCCCTGCTGCTGCCGCTGACCCGCTACCTGCGGGCCCGGGGTGAGACCGTGGGCGCCGGGCAGCTCATGGCGGTGCTCGGCGAGCTGCAGACCCGGGTGCGGCACGGCCTGTCCAGCCTCGCCGGCTACGACCTGTTGCTCTGCCCGCCGCTGGCGGTACCGCAGGCCGAGGTGGGCTGGTTCACCTCCGCCGCCGAACCCGCCGAGGACTTCGACCGGCAGCGGCGCTTCTCGCCGTACTGTGCGATCTTCAACGTGACCGGGCAACCGTCGGTGACCGTCCCCGTGGGCGCGACCAGCGACGGGCTACCGGTCGGTGTCCTGCTGAGCGGGCGCTACGGCGACGACGCGCGGCTGCTGGCCGCCGCGGCACAGCTGGAGCGGCTCGCCGGGCGTGGTGATCGCCACCCGGCGATCTGGACGGACGCGCCCTCCGCTACCGTGAACGGCGTCTAGCCGGCTGGCTTGAAAGGGTCGTGGCGTTGTCAGTTACCGAGACGGTGCTCTACTTCGTCGTCATACCGGCGGCCGCCGTGCTGGTGATCGCGGGCCTGGCGGCCGCGGGCGGCGGACCCCGCCCGAAGCGTTACCGGCCGGGCCGGCCGTACGACTTCCGGCCTGTCTGGTTCCTGTCGGCGCCGGAGCTGCTCTCCCACGCGCCCGAGGAGGCGGACTCCCACGTCATCGAGGCCGGCGAGACGCGCGCGCTGACCACGGCGGCCGTGCCCTACGGCGGCCCGACCGGCGCGATCGAGCCGGTGCCGTCGACGGTGTCGGCGGGCAAGGTTGGAGGCGCAAGTGACCGCTGGTGACCGCACCCCCGGACCGCTGCTCGCGCGGGAGCCCGACGAGGCGCCCGCGGAGGCCGCGCAGCACCGCGCGGAGCTGATCGAGGAGCACCACTACGGCCAGCCCGAGGTGCTCGAAGGCCCGTTCAACACCCGCCAGCTGCTCCGCCTCGACGAGGCGCTGCGCACCGCCGACCGGGCGACCGGGCTCACCTTCTCCGTCTACGTCGGAGAGCTGGAGGAGCCGGTCCGGGGCCACGCCGAGCGCATGCACCAGCAGCTGCCCAACGTCGCGTCGGCCGTGCTGATCGCGGTGAGCCCCAACCAGCGCGTGCTCGAGGTCGTCACGGGCGGCGACGCCCGCCGGCGCATCCCGGACCGCGACGCCAAGCTGGCCGCGCTGTCGATGGTGGCGGCGTTCGGCGGCGGCGACCTGGCCGGCGGCATCATCAGCGGCCTCGACCAGCTCGCCACGCGCGCCGGCCGCCCCTGACGCGTGCTGGACAGCACAGTCCGGCATGAATGGATCTCGGATCCCGGCCTGGCAGGATTGAGGGCGTGACTCGACCAGGTGATGGGCAGCCGACGTTCTACGAGCTCGTCGGTGGTGAGCCGACCTTCCGCAAGCTGGTCGCCCGCTTCTACGAGGGCGTGGCCGAGGACACGCTGCTGCGGCCGCTCTACCCCGAGGAGGACCTCGGGCCGGCGGAGGAGCGACTGACGTTGTTCCTGATGCAGTACTGGGGCGGTCCGAACACGTACTCGGCGACGCGCGGGCACCCCCGGCTGCGGATGCGGCACGCGCCCTTCCGGGTGGGCCCCGACGAGCGGGACGCCTGGCTGCGGCACATGCGGGACGCCGTCGACTCGCTCGGCCTGCCGGAGGACCAGGAGCGGACCCTCTGGGAGTACCTGGAGCGGGCCGCGTACTTCATGGTCAACACGATGGACGACGCGGGCACAAATCCGACATAAGCGCGTCGCGGGGCACTTCTCGGTCGTTGATCCGCACGACCACCGCCGCCTCACCCGAGGAGCCCCGCCCGCATGCGTCGCCGACTCATCGCCGCCGCCGTGCTCGTCGCCGCCGGGATCGCCGGCGTGCTCCCCGCCGTCGCCGACGTCGCCCAGCCGACGGTCGTGACGGCGGACCCGGTCGACTTCACGCCGCACGCGATGGACGGCACCGTCCGCGCGATCGCCGTGGTCGGCCGGACCGTCGTGGTGGGCGGCACGTTCAGCTCGGTCACCGACGAGGGCACGATGCGGCCGCCGCAGCGCCGGCCCTACCTGTTCGCCTTCGACGCGAGGACCGGCCTCGTGCGCGGCAGCTTCGCACCGCGGGTCGACGGGGCGGTCTACGCGCTCGCCGCGGGACCGGACGACACGGTCTACGTCGGCGGCGCGTTCCGCACGGTCAACGGCGCCTCGGCCCGCGGCCTGACCCGGCTGTCGGTGTCGAACGGCGCCCGCGTCCGCCCGTTCAGCGCGGAGATCAACTGGGGCGACGTGCGTACGCTCGCGGTCAGCGGCAAGCGCCTCTACGCCGGCGGCCCGTTCTCCGCGATCAACGGCGTGGCCCGGGCGGGCCTGGCGCGCCTGGACGGCGTCACGGGCGCGGTGGACAAGGGCTTCGACGCCAAGCTCGCGGCGAAGGACATGGCCCGGGTCCGGGTCGAGGACATGGCGCTGTCGCCCGACGGCCGTCGCCTGGTCGCGGTCGGCGCGCTGACGCACGCGGGAGCCCAGCCGCGCCACCAACTGGCCATGCTGGACGTCTCGGGCGCGAAGGCCGTGGTCACCAACTGGTACACCGACGCGTTCCGGTCAGCGTGCGACCAGTCCCTCGACACGTACCTGCGCGGGGTCGACTTCTCCCCCGACGGGAAGTACTTCGTCACCGTCACCACGGGCGCCCTGACCGGGCCGGGCCGGATGTGCGACGCGGCGGCCCGGTTCGAGAGCGCCGGCGCCGGCGCGCACAAGCCCACCTGGGTGAACCAGACGGGCGGCAACACGCTGTACTCGGTGTCGGTGACGGGCGCCGCGGTCTACGTCGGCGGCCACCAGCAGTGGCTGGACAACCCGTACGGCAAGAAGTCCAAGGGCAAGGGCGCCGTCGACCGCCCGGGCATCGGCGCGATCCACCCGAGGACCGGCAAGGCCCTGCCGTGGAACCCGACCCGCAGCCGCGGCGTCGGCGCCCGCGCCATCGTCGCGACGAGGACCGGCCTCTACGTCGGCTCGGACACGGACAAGCTGGGCAAGGAGTACCACGGCCGGATCGGGATGTTCCCGCTGCCGTAGCGGTCTCCGCTGCCTAGAGCAGCGCGCCCTCGTCGTGGAGCCAGTCGACGAAGGTGCTGGAGACCGCGGCGCCGCAGTCGAGCATCTCGACCAGGAGGGCGTCGTGGGCGCCGGCGCCCAGTGGCACCTGGATCTCGGCGTAGATCGGTAGCTGGCCGCGCTCCGTCGGGTCGCCCACGTAGGCCTTGCAGAAGCGGCGCGTGTGGTTCCACTCGTTGACGACGCGGTAGGCGCGGTCGGCCCAGTCCGGCGGCACCGTCGAGTGTGGACGCGCGCGGATCACCAGGATCTCGTCTTCCGGTCCCTCGAGGGTGAACAGCACCGCGTGGCGTTCCCACATCGCCAGCAGGCTGCCGTCGCCGTCGGCGAGGTAGCGGATGTCGAGCAGGTCGAGCGCCACGCCGAGGCGGCGGAGGTCGACCGGCTCGACCGTGGTCGGCTGGTCGGACGGAGTCTCCCTGGGCACGGCGAGGGCAGCCAGCGGGTCGAGGACTACGGCGTTCGGATCGCGCTGTGGTGGCACTCCCAATCGGACGGTGCCGTCCTCTGCCCGAAGCTCGGACTCAACCCCACCGGCGTGGCCGGGACGCCATGACCACCAAGGCATCGCTCGCGCACCTCACTCCCCAGCGAATCCGTCCGCGTACGTTGCGTTGGACCCGGGGTGACGGTACCCGGAAGGTCGGCCGAGGGCATCCCCCCAACGGCACGCCGAACCCGAATGGACAGCGTTAGATCATCCGAAAGTACGAGGCGATGTCGGTTTTAGGGAGAATTGCTGAACGGGCGGTAGCCAGGCGACCCCGTACGGTGCAGCGAGCCCTGTCCATCTCCCGGATGTCCTGACATCGATGGCAGGTGCCGGATCGGCGTCCGGCGGGCCCAGAAAACCCATTCGGACGACGGCCTGGATCAACCGTTGCGACACATCCACGGTCGCCTGTTCGGCACCGGTGCTCACCACGATGGGCACGTGGTCGAGCAGCGCGTCGCGCAGTGCCCGCTGGCCGACCGCACGGCCGCCGACCCCTTCGCGCGTCGCGGTGCGCAGCGTGCCCGCCGCGGCGGCCGCCACGCGGCGGATCTCGGCCGCCGGGATCGACTCCACGACCCGCCCGCCGGCCAGCGGGGGCAGCGGCCAGCGCCAGTCCGCGTCGCGGCGCGGCGGCAGGTTGGGGCCGCCGCGGGCGACCTCCTCGAACAGCGCCGCGGCCGACACCGTCGCGTCGACGCCGGCCACGCCGCTGATCGCGCGACCGACGAGGACGCCCCACGGCAGCGGGGCCCAGAGCTGCGTGTGGCCGCCGGCGGGGCGCAGGCGCACCACCGTGGCCGCGTCGAGCCGGATCAGCCGGCTCAGGAACGCGCCGACGTCGCTGTGCGAGCCGAGGCCGTGCGTCATGGCACCGGGTCGGGCTCGGCGGCGTAGGGCTCGAGGAACTCGCGCTCCCCGGCGGTGAGCCGGCGCGGGCGCTGGGCGGCCAGGTCGAACGGCACACACACCGACCGGGCCCGGCTCGCCACGACGCCGTCGTCGAACAGCTCGTACCCGATGACGAACCGCGACGGCCGGATCTCCTCGACCCACATCTCGATCCGCACCGCGTCGCCGTAGTCGACCGGCCGCAGGTAGTCGACCTCGTGCCGGGAGATGACCACGCCCTCCTCGAGCGAGGTCACCCCGTGCTTGCGCGCCGCGACGAACATGAGCGCGACGCGCGCCTCCTCGTAGAGCGTGAGGAAGCGCGCGTTGTTCACGTGCCCGTAGACGTCCATGTCGGACCACCGCAGGGCGGCCTCGTAGACGAACCTGGCCACGACGTCAGTCGCGGGTCAGCTTGCGGTACGTCACCCGGTGCGGCCGCGCGGCTTCGGCGCCGAGCCGGTCGACCTTGTTCTTCTCGTACGCCTCGAAGTTGCCCTCGAACCAGAACCACTTCGCCGGGTTCTCCTCGTCGCCCTCCCAGGCGAGGATGTGCGTCGCGACGCGGTCGAGGAACATCCGGTCGTGGGAGATGACCACGGCGCAGCCCGGGAACTCCAGCAGCGCGTTCTCCAGCGACGAGAGCGTCTCGACGTCGAGGTCGTTGGTCGGCTCGTCGAGCAGGATCACGTTGCCGCCGATCTTCAGCGTCAGCGCGAGGTTGAGCCGGTTGCGCTCGCCGCCGGACAGCACCTTGGTCGGCTTCTGCTGGTCGGGACCCTTGAAACCGAAGGCCGCGACGTACGCGCGGGACGGCATCTCGACCTTGCCGACCATCAGGTGGTCGAGCCCGTCGGAGACGACCTCCCACACGGTCTTGTCACCGTTGAGGCCTTCGCGGTTCTGGTCCACATAGGACAACGAAACGGTCTCGCCGACCTTCACCGAGCCGGCCGTCGGCTGCTCGAGACCGACGATCGTCTTGAACAGCGTGGTCTTGCCGACGCCGTTGGGGCCGATGATGCCGACGATGCCGTTGCGGGGCAGCGAGAACGACAGGTTCTCGATGAGCGTACGGTCGCCGAAGCCCTTGGTCAGGTCCTTGGCCTCGATCACCGTGTTGCCCAGGCGCGGGCCCGGCGGGATCTGGATCTCCTCGAAGTCGAGCTTGCGGGTCTTCTCGGCCTCGGTGGCCATCTCCTCGTAGCGGTCGAGCCGGGCGCGCGACTTGGTCTGCCGCGCCTTGGCGTTGGACCGCACCCACTCGAGCTCCTCGGAGAGGCGCTTCTTCATCTTGGCGTCCTTGCGGCCCTCGACCGCGAGCCGGGCCGCCTTCTTCTCGAGGTACGTCGAGTAGTTGCCCTCGTAGCCGATCGCGCGACCGCGGTCGAGCTCGAGGATCCAGCCCGCGACGTTGTCGAGGAAGTACCGGTCGTGGGTGATCGCCAGGACGGTGCCGGCGTACTTGGCCAGGTGCTGCTCCAGCCACTGGACGCTCTCCGCGTCGAGGTGGTTGGTGGGCTCGTCGAGCAGCAGCAGGTCGGGCGCCTCGAGCAGCAGCTTGCAGAGCGCCACGCGGCGCCGCTCGCCACCGGAGAGGGTGGTCACGTCGGCGTCCGGCGGGGGGCACCGCAGCGCGTCCATGGCCAGCTCGAGCGCGGAGTCGATGTCCCACGCGTCGGCGTGGTCGAGCTCCTCCTGGAGCTTGCCCATCTCCTCCATCAGCTCGTCGGAGTAGTCGGTCGCCATCTGCTCGGCGATCTTGTTGAACCGCTCGAGCTTGTTCTTGGTCTCGGCGACCGCCTCTTCGATGTTGCCGAGCACGGTCTTCGCGTCGTTCAGCGGCGGCTCCTGGGCGAGCATGCCCACGGTGTAGCCCGGCATGAGCCGCGCCTCACCGTTGCTGGCCTGGTCGAGCCCAGCCATGATCTTGAGCAGGCTCGACTTACCGGCGCCGTTGGGACCGACGACCCCGATCTTGGCGCCCGGCAGGAAACTGAGCGTCACGTTGTCGAGCACGACCTTGTCGCCGTGCGCCTTGCGCGCCTTTTCCAGGACGTAGATGTACTGGGCCACGGTGCGGCCTACCTCCGAGTAATGGTCGATACCGGCAGAACGCCGTCGTCAATCCTGACAGGTAGCCCCGGGATCGCCCACATCACCCCAGCGCAATCTGGCAACACCACCAGGGTAGCCACCACAAGTATGACACACTAACATCGAAGTATGACGCGGAAGATCACAATTAGCGTTCCTGACGATGTCGCGGAACGTCTCGATGACGAGCGGAACGTGTCGGCCTTCATCACAGACGCTGTTCGGGTCCGCATGGAGGCAGAACACACACGCCGCGTTCTCACCCAGCTCGGCTTCGACATCACCGACGAAGGTGTAGCCGAGGCCAAGCGCGAACTCGACGAGGCTCGCGCCGGCATCACGCCTGAGCTGGTGAGGGAAATGTCCAGTCGACTGGCTGAGATCTCCGGCGGCCGTTGGCGACCGCGTGTCTAGCCCGGGTCTCGTGCTCGACACCAGTGCCGTTCTGGCCTACGCCGAGGGCTCAAACCGGGTCGGGGTCGAGATCGTCGAGGTCGCGGACGAGGGACTCGAGGTGGTGCTTCCGGCCAGCTGTCTCGCTACGGCCTACCAGCTCGCGGCCAGTGATCGTTGGCCGCTACTGGACATACTCAGCTCGCTGCCGCAGGTGGTGGTCAAACCTCTCGACCACGAAATCTGCGCAGTCCTCGGCGGCTGGGCGCGCACGTTGGGGATGGACCTAGCGCATGCCGCTATTGAGTCAGCGGGAGTTCCGCCCGTGCCGATCTTCACCGATCGACGTCGACAACTCGAAGGGTTCCTACCCAAGGGCTGGCCGATCGTCGACCTTTAGTCCGGGCGGCGGTCGGTGACCTGGTAGGTGGACTCCTTGCCGTTCGTGGACTGGGTCAGGCGGTACGGAGTGACGCTGTAGGTGGTCGTGCCGTCGTCCGTCTGGTTCGTGGCCAGGTAGCCGCCGCCGGTCTCTTCGACGCTCGTCAGGAAAAGGGCGTTCTCGCCCTGGATGAAATCGCCGTCCGCCGGGCCGACGTAGCCCTGGTAGAACAGCGTTCCAGCGGTGTCCCGGCAGATCCAGACCTGCTTGTCGTCCTCGGTGCGGATGTAGAGGACCTCCGTCAGGCCCCCGGACGAGCCGGCACCCCGCGCCGCCTCCTGGGTCGCCGCCGGGCAGTCCTCGCCGACCGGCACCTCCGGCTCGGTCCCCGGTGTGTCCTGCGTCTCTTCCTGTGCCGGCCGGTTCGCCGCCCGCTGGTCCGCGACCCTCGCCCCGTAGATCCACCCCGCGGCCGCGCCGATCACCGCGAGCAGCAACAACGCGACCAGGAACGGCGCCAAGGCGCGTCTGGGTGGTTTCGGCCCCGGTGTCGACACGCCTATGAGCCTGTCATCCAACGGCAACCGAACGGAAGGATCATTACCTCGGGGGTACGGGTATCCCGTCCATCGGGGCCAGCCAGGCCCGTAAGCGCCGCAACGCCACGCAGGTAGGCTCGACGGCGGACCCGTGATCACCGGAGGTGTGCGGAGAGTGACGGTTCGTAGCTCTTTTGTCGTGGTAGCGAACCGACTACCGGTTGACGAGGTCACCACCGACGAGGGGCGGCAATGGCGGCGTAGCCCGGGCGGGCTGGTGACCGCGCTCCATCCGGTGCTGGCGGAGCACAAGGGCACGTGGGTCGGCTGGGCCGGCGGCACGAGCGAGCAGGCACCGGAGCCGTTCGACCTCGAAGGCATCCACATCCACCCGGTGGCCCTCACGGCGCTCGACCTTGAGCGCTACTACGAGGGCATGTCGAACGCCACGATCTGGCCGCTCTACCACGACGCCGTCGAGACGCCGGTGTTCAAGCGCCGCTGGCGGGAGTCGTACCGCCAGGTCAACGCCCGCTTCGCGGAGGCCGCGGCCGACGTCGCCGCCGAGGGCGCGACGGTCTGGATCCAGGACTACCAGCTCCAGCTCGTGCCGGCGATGCTGCGCGAGCGCCGGCCCGACCTCAAGATCGGTTTCTTCCTGCACATCCCGTTCCCGCCGATCGAGCTGTTCATGCAGATGCCCTTCCGCGCCGAGATCCTGCGCGGGCTGCTCGGCGCCGACCTGATCGGCTTCCAGCAGCGGCTGGCCGCGCAGAACTTCGTCCGGCTGGCCCGACACCTGCTCGGCCTGCGCTACGAGGGCCAGGTCATCGACGTCGACGGCCGCCCGGTCAAGGCCGGCGCGTTCCCGATCTCGATCGACGTCGCCGAGATGGAGCGGATGGCCGCGGACCCGGCCGTGCAGAACCGGGCCAAGCAGATCCGCGCCGAGCTGGGCGACCCGCGCACCGTGATCCTCGGCGTCGACCGGCTCGACTACACCAAGGGCATCGAGCTGCGCCTCAAGGCGTTCCGCGAGCTGCTCTCCGACGGCAAGCTCTCCGTGCCCGAGGCGGTCATGGTGCAGGTCGCCACGCCGAGCCGGGAGCGGGTCGAGCACTACCAGACGCTGCGGGTCAAGGTCGAACGTGAGGTCGGCCGGATCAACGGCGAGTTCGGTCGCGTCGGCGTTCCCGCCGTCCACTACCTTCACCAGTCGTACAGTCGCAACGAGTTGGCCGCGCTCTACTGCGCGGCCGACGTCATGATGGTGACCCCGCTGCGAGACGGGATGAATTTGGTGGCAAAGGAATACGTGGCGGCGCGCGCCGACACCGGCGGAGCGCTGGTGTTGAGCGAGTTCGCCGGCGCCGCGACGGAACTACGACAGTCGTTCCTGTGTAACCCGCACGACCCCGACGGAGTCAAGGAGGCGCTGCTGCGCGCGGTGCACGTCGAACATCCGGAGGCGCGCCGCCGGATGCGGCTCATGCAGCGGCACCTGCGGACGCACGACGTCGGCCATTGGGCCCGGTCGTTCCTCAACGAGCTGGGCGTGCCCGACGTGGCGGACGCGACGTGATCGAGGTCGACCAGAAGGCCGCCGGCCAGATCGACCCGGAACTCCGTGCGGCCATCGGCCGGATCGCGCGGGTTCCGCAACTCCTCATCGCGTGTGACTACGACGGCACGCTGGCGCCGATCGTGGCCGACCCCACGCAGGCCGTACCCCTGCCGGAGAGCGTCGCCGCGGTGCGCGCCCTCGCGGCACTGCCGCAGACCACCGTGGCGGTCGTGTCCGGGCGCGCCCTGCGCGACCTGGCCACACTGTCCCGCCTGCCGAGCGAGGTCCATCTCGTCGGCAGCCACGGCTCAGAGTTCGACATCGGCTTCGTCGAGCGGCTGACGCCCGCGCTGGTCGAGGTCCGCACCCGGCTCCAGGTCTGCCTGCGGGAGATCGTGGCGGGCAAGCCGGGCGTACGCCTGGAGAACAAGCCGGCCAGCGTGGCCGTGCACTACCGGGCGGCGACCCGCGAGGTGGCCGAGGAGGTCAAGGCGCGCGTGGCGGCCGACCCCGCCACGTGGCCGGAGGTCACCGTCACGCACGGCAAGGAGGTCATCGAGCTCTCCGTCGTGCCGACCCACAAGGGCACGGCGGTGCACCAGCTGCGCACCTCCATGTCGGCGAGCGCCGTGCTGTTCATCGGCGACGACATCACCGACGAGAACGCGTTCGGCACCCTGCACGGCCCCGACGTCGGTGTGAAGATCGGCCCGGGCGAGACGAAGGCCGGCCACCGGGTCGGCGAGCCGATCGAGGCCGCGCGGCTGCTCGCGCTGCTGCTGCAGACCCGCCGGCACTGGCTGTTCGGCGAGCGCGCGGTGCCGATCGAACGCCACTCGCTGCTCTCCAACGGCGAGACGATGGCGCTGCTCACCCCCGAGGCCACGGTCACCTGGCTGTGCCACCCGCGGCCGGACTCGGCGGCGATCTTCGCCGACCTGCTGGGCGGCAGCCCGGCCGGGCACTTCGCGGTCGCACCGGAGCGCGGCGGCCTGCCGCTCGGGCAGCGCTACCGGACCGGCACGATGACCGTCGAGACCCGCTGGTCCGGGCTGACGGTCACGGACTGGCTCGACCGGTCGTCGGCCGGCGACTCGGCCCTGGTCCGGCGCCTGACCGGCAGCGCGCGCGTGGACCTCGAGTTCGCGCCGCGGCCCGAGTTCGGCCAGGTCCAGGTGCGGCTCCAGGCGCTCGGCGACGGTCTGCTGGTGCTCGGCTCCAACGAGCCGGTCGCGCTCTACTCCCCCGGCGTCGCCTGGACGATCACCGAGGACGGCGGGTACGAGACCGCGCGCGCGAGCGTCGACCTCTCCGCGCTCGGCGGCGAGCAGCTCCTGGAGCTGCGGTTCGGGACGCACAGCCTGGACGCGCACCCGGTCGCCGCCGGCGACCGGCAGGAGTCGGCCGAGGATCCGTTCAAGCAGTGGGTACGCGGGCTGCGCCTGCCCGCCGAAGGCCGGGAGCTGGTGGCCCGCAGCGCGCTCACGCTCAAGGGCCTGTGCCACGAGCCGACGGGCGCGATCCTGGCCGCCGCGACCACCTCGCTGCCCGAGGAGCTGGGCGGGGTCCGCAACTGGGACTACCGCTACTGCTGGCTGCGGGACGCCGCGATGACCGCCCGGGCGCTGGTCGACCTGGGCTCGCTGGACGAGGCCGAAGGCTTCCTGCGGTGGGTCGACGGCTGCGTCGAGCGCACCGGCGGCCACCCGGAGCGGCTGCACCCGCTCTACACGGTCGAGGGCTACGAGCTGGGCGCGGAGGCGGTCATCGACACGCTGCCGGGCTACGCCGGGTCCCGCCCGGTGCGGGTCGGCAACCTCGCCAACCACCAGCTCCAGCTCGACGTCTTCGGCCCCGTCGCCGACCTGCTGGCCGCCGTCGCGGACGCCCGCGGCTCGGTCCGCGACGAGGAGTGGCGGGTCCTTTCGGCGATGGTGCAGGCGGTCGAACGCCGCTGGCACGAGCCCGACCACGGCCTGTGGGAGGCCCGGCTGCAGCCGCGGCACCACGTCTACTCCAAGGTCATGTGCTGGATGACCGTCGACCGGGCGCTGCACGTCGTGCGCAAGCACGCCGGTCAGGACCGGCCGGACTGGGTGGCGCTGCGCGACCGGATCGGCCACAACGTGCTCGAACACGGGTGGCACGACGGTGCGGGCGCCTATTCGGTGGCGTACGGCGACGAGGAGATGGACGCGTCGTCCCTGTGGATCGGCCTGTCGGGCCTGCTGCCCGACGACGACCCGCGGTTCCTCGCCACCGTCCTCAAGGTCGAGGCCGACCTGCGCAGCGGCCCGGTGGTCTACCGGTACCGCTGGGACGACGGCCTGCCCGGCCGCGAGGGTGGTTTCCACATCTGCACGTCGTGGCTGGTGGAGGCCTACCTGCGCACCGGGCGCCGGGCCGACGCCGAGGAGCTGTTCGAGCAGATGGTCGCCACGGCGGGCCCGACGGGGCTGCTGCCGGAGCAGTACGACCCACTGGCCGAGCGCGGGCTGGGCAACCACCCGCAGGCGTACAGCCACCTGGGTCTGGTCCGCTGCGCCCTGCTGCTGTCGGGGCTGGTCAAGCCCTGAGGGCCGGCACCACGTTGCCGATGACCACGATCGCGGGAGGCCGGATTCCGGCCTCCCGCACCGTTTCCGCCAGCTCGCCGAGCGGGGCTTCGACCGTGCGCTGGTTGGCGGTGGTGCCCTCCTGGACGACCGCGGCCGGCCCGTCGGCGGGGCGGCCGGCGCGGCCAGCGTCGCGGTGATGGCGGCGA
>NZ_JBFAIU010000188.1:0-14586 GCF_040654855.1 Asanoa sp. NPDC050611 | reverse complement strand
GCGGAGGCGCTACGCGAGATCGCACGGGCCCCCCCGACAACCTCACACGATGAATCCTCGACCGTCGGCCCAGGACAGTCATTCCGGCTGCCGTCCCAGGCGGAGGTGGGGGTGCCCCTACCCCCGTTCGGGTGTCGCATCGGAGGCGTCGACGGTATCGATCACGACAACAGGTGTCTCCGGCCGGACGGCGCGGCCGACGGCGACGGTGTAGATCAACAAGGCGGCGCGGTGGCCCGGCTGCGTCAGGTTGAGCACCCGCCCGACACCTTCGCGGGTCTGACCCTGCAACAGGACCGACACGGGCCAGGGCTCATGAAAGGCGTGCCACCAGGTCTTCGCGTCCGGCCGTCCGACCGCGACCAGGACGACGTTGCCGACCGCGGCGTACCGGACAGGCAGCTCCACGATCCGACCGGAACGCGGAAGCCGATAGATCAGGGCGCAGATCCTGTGGTCGAGCAACGCGCGTGCCCCCGAGCGCAGCACCACCAGCACCAGCCGGTTCATCCATCGCGGCAGGCCACGCCGCCGTTCGCGGTCCCACACGGCCATGGTTGTCACCGCCAACCGCGTCGCGCTTCGGGGTCCTTGAAATCGTGGCAGACCGAACGAACGTGCCGGACCGCTGGGCGGCGGTCCGACACGTTCGGGTGGCGCGGTGCGATGGTCAGATCATCCAGCGGTTGCGCTGCACGAAGGGCAGGCGGGCCCAGATCCGGCCCAGGCCCCAGGTGTGTCCGGCGTAGCCGGCGGCCAGGACGACCAGGACGATCGCGTACACGAGGTGGTAGTCCGTGATCGGGTTGGTCGAGCCGGAGGGCTCGCCGCCCGCGGTGAACCGGTCGAGGGGGAACTCGGCCAGCCACATCATGGCCATGATCAGGGCCCCGGAGGCGGCGGCCACACGCAGGCCTATGCCCGCCAGCAGCGCTACGCCGACGGCGGCCATCCCGGCCATGAACAGGGTGTCGGCCCACCAGGTGCCGGCGATGGAGTGGGCGATCGACTGGAACGGGCCGACCTCGACGTGCGACAGGAAGCCCTTCGTGGGCGACCCGCCGTTGATCCAGGACCGCTCGACGGGAGTCGAGTACCCGAAGCCGAACGTCTTGTCGAGGAACGCCCACAGGAAGACGAACCCGGTGGCGATCCGCAGCACGGCGAGGGCGCGGGCGGCGGTGGTGGTGAACATCGGCCCGGGGGAGGCCGCGTGCTCGAGCGTGGACACCGGAACCTTGACTGAGTTGGTGGTCATCGTCTGCCTCCGTGTGGGCTCTCTTGTTGACATCCACACCATCGCCCCTGCACGACCGCGACCACCCGGGTCGGAACACCCGTTGTGGGAAGGACCTTGGTCCCGACGTCTGGTGACCCGGCGGCACGGTGGACGCGAAGCGGTGCGGCTCGTCGAGGTGGACGTCGACGCCCGCGCACCGATTCTGCGCCGCTACCTCCAGATCGCACCGGGAGCTCGACCGCACTTCCCGGTCGGCGCGCCTCGCTGGCCGAGTTCGCGGCCATCTCCGCCGCTTTTCCGGTCTTCCGGTTGGACGCCGCCGGGAGGGCAGAGGCGAAGGTCCCGGTGTGCCGGTGACCGCGGTCCCGGGCAGGTGCGGACCACCGGCTCTGCTGCCGGAGCGGACGAACGCGTGGAATCGATGTGGGTCCAGACAGGACTCGCAGGCGACACGAAAGGACGTGGATTGCCATGACCGCGATGGCAGAGCGGCACACCGCGCGGACGACCGCTCCGGCGGTCTCGGCCGAGACGACGACGCAGAAGGTGACCCGGTACGTGTGGGCAGGCCTGCGGCTGGCCTTCGCGTACACCTTCCTGTGGGCGTTTCTCGACAAGGTCTTCGGGCTCGGCTTCGCCACCCCGAGCGAGCGGTCGTGGATCAACGGCGGCAGCCCGACCAAGGGCTTCCTGAGCGGATCGGAAGGCCCGTTCGCGGGCTTCTACCACGACCTGGCCGGCACCGGCTTCGCCAACTGGGCGTTCATGCTCGGCCTGCTCGGCATCGGTCTGGCCTTCACCCTCGGCATCGGCATGCGCATCGCCGCCGCCGCGGGGGCCCTGCTCTACGTGCTGATGTGGTCGGTCGCGCTGCCTCCGGAGAGCAACCCCTTCCTGGACGAGCACCTGATCGGCGCGGCCACCATGGTCGGCCTCGCGCTCGTCGGCGCCGGCCGCACCCTGGGCCTCGGCGGCTACTGGGAGACGCTGCCCATTGTGCGGCGACTGCCCTGGCTCAAGTGACCCACCGCCCGATCGGGGCACCGCCACCGGCGGTGCCCCTTCGGCGTCTACGGCGGACCCTCGTCCAGGACCTCGCCCAGCGCGCGACGGCTTGTGGCCGGAGGTGGCACGGGGTGGCCCTGGATCCCTGTCCGGATCACCAGCTGGGGCTCCGCGCGGCCCGCCAGCAGACGACCGACCGCGGCGCGGGTGGACGGGACCTCCAGGACGTCGCTCATCACCGACGTCGCGAGACCGCGCGCCGTGGCCGTCAACCAGACGGCACTGGTCGCCTCGCCGGCGCGGAGCTGGTCCAGGGCGGTGTCGGCCGGCGCGCCGAGGACCAGGTAGTCGGCGAAGCGGTCGTCGCCGAAGCCGGGGAACAGCCCGGTCTCGCCGTCGCCGGCGAAGTCGCGCACGGCGACGGGCCGCGGGACCGCGGCGACGAGGCTCTCGAAGGAGACACCCGCACCGGGCGGGCGGTGCGTGGTCCAGGCGGCCAGCTCACGCCGGTATGCCGGGTCGTCGCGCTCGGACCGCTGCGCCTGGTCGACGGCGGCGCCGAGAAAGGCGCGCTCGGCGTCGCCGATCCGGAACAGCTTGCAGCCTTCGTTGCCGGCGGCCGAGTCCAGGACCGCGATCACGTCGTCGTCGACCCGGCTGGTGGCCGCGATCGGACGACGGTCGCTGTGGCGGTGGCGGATCGCGGCCGCCATCTCGCACGCGGACGGCGACGGGGGAGCCGGGCCGGTGACGCCCACGACGGCGAGCCGGTCACCCGTGTCCGACAGCCGGCGGACCGCCACCTCGTACCCCCGCACCGCGAGCGCCACCCGCACGTGGTGCAGGGCCGCACCGCAGCTGACCGTCGCCATCCGGCCGTCCGGGTCGACGGCGTCGAGCCGCCGGTCAGGGTCCCGGCTCAGCTCGAGCGTCGCGTCCCGCAGGCGCCACCGCCACGGTTGGGTGTTCAAGATGGAGGGTGCGAACAGGGACGCCGCGACGGCGTCCCGTAACGCTTTCCGGATCCGCGGCCGATCGATGGCCCCGGTCATGAGCTCACTCCGGGGCGTACGACAGGATCCTGCGCAGTGGACCGCGCGGGCAGCTCTCGCACGATGACGACCGGGCAGTGGGCGTGGTGGATCAGCTCCTGGCCGACCGACCCGAGGAAGGTCCCGCCCAGGCCGCCCCGCCCGCGGGAACCCACCACCACGAGCCGGGCAGTCGCGCTGGCCGCGACCAGGTGTGCGGCGGCCCCTCCGATGAGCAGCTCGGTCGACATGGACAGCTCCGGGAACTTCTGTCGCCAGTCCTGCGCGAACCGGTCCAGGTTGGCGTGGATGGCGTCGGCCGCCATCTCCAGGTAGTACCGCGTCGGCGGCGGGTCCCACGTCTGGATGATCCGCAACGGCGCACCGCACGCGGCGGCCTTCTCGATGGCGTACCCGAGGGCGAGCCGGGCGCAGGCGGAACCGTCGAAGCCGACGACCACCTCGCCCGACGCCGCGTCGGTCCCGGCCCGCACGACCACCACGGGGCAGTGCGCCCGCGCCGAGACGGACACGGCGGTCGAGCCGATCAGCAGCTCCGCGAACCCGCCGGTGCCACGGCCGCCGAGCACGACCATCGCGGCGTCGATCGACGCATCCCGCAGGCAGACCTGGGCGGGCCCCTCGACGACCTCCGCGCTGACCGGCACGGTGGGGTGGGTCCGGCGGGCATCGTCGGCGGCGTACGCGAGCATCGCGTTGACGTCGGCGCGGGCCTCGAAGTCGGGAGACCGGCTCGGGCCGGGCGCGAACACCGCCGGTCCGACGTACCAGTCGAACGCGTGCACCAGCCGGACCGGCAGCGACTCACGATCGGCCTCGTCGAGCGCCCAGCGCAGGGCGGCCCGGGAATCGGGCGAAGCGTCGTATCCGACGATGATCGGCCGTGTGTCCATGGCGGTGCCTCCTCCGGCTCCCGGTTGACACCTCCAGCGAACCGCTTCGCGCGCGCGTGGGTCAGGGCCATCCGGCCCTGGACCTGGGTGCCGGTAGGCCCTGCCGGCCGCGCCGCCGACGCGGTTGTCTTGAGATCGGCTCACCGAGGAAGGACATGATGATGTCGCGGATCGCCAACCCCACCGCGGTCGCGCTCGCGGAGGCGGCCAACGCCGCCGGCTACGCGCCGTCGATCCACAACACCCAGCCGTGGCGCTGGCGTGTCCTGCCCGACCGGGTGCAGCTGTACGCGGACCGCGGCCGCCAGCTCACCGCGACGGACCCGGAAGGGCGGCTGATGGTGCTGAGCTGCGGCACGGCGCTGCAACACGCCCGGCTGGCGCTGCTGTCGGAAGGCTGGGCCGCGGAGGTCGACTACCTGCCCGACCCCGCCCGGCCGGACCTGCTCGCCGAGATCGTCCCCACGGAACGGACCACGCCACCGGCGCGGGCGATGCGGATGGTCCAGGCGATGCGCACCCGGCACACCGACCGCCGGCCGCTGTCGGACGAGCCGTTACCGGCGGACACGCTGGCCGCGTTGACCCGCGCGGTGGCGGGACTCTCGCGCCTGCACGTGCTGACCGACGACCAGGTGCTCGAGCTGGCCTCCGCCGCGTACCGCGCCGGCGAGATCGAGGCGGACGACCCGCGGATCCGGGCCGAGCTCGCCTACTGGACCAGCCGGTCCGCGCCCGACGGCACCGGCCTGCCGCGGGACGTCCTGCCGGCGCAGCCGCCGCAGACGACCGTTCCGGCACGCGACTTCGGCACGGCGGGGACGCGGTCGATCGGCTCCGGCCACGACCGGCACGCCCGGTACGCGCTGCTCTACGGCGATGACGACGCGACCGCGTCCTGGCTGCGCGCCGGAGCGGCCCTGACGTCGCTGTGGCTCACCGCGGTGGGCCTGGGCGTCTCGGTGGTGCCGCTGAGCGGCGTCATCGAGGTGACCACGACCCGGCTGCAGCTGCGGGGGATCCTCGCCGGTGTCGGGCAGCCGTACCTCGTGCTGCGCCTGGGCGTCGCCGACCCGGCACACGCCGGGCCGCCGCACACGCCGCGCATGCCGGCCAGCCAGACCGTCGACCTGACGCAGGTCGGCGGCTGACTCGAACGCCCGCCGCCGGCATGGCAGCCCGGGTCAGTGGGAAGCCAGGTTCCAGGGACGGAAAGAGTAGGTGACCATCGTGGCCCGTGATCCGGTTGTGGTGGGAGTCGACGGTTCGGAGTCGGCGCTGCGGGCGGCACGCACAGCGGCCCGCGAGGCCTTGCTGCGCCACCGCCGGCTGCTCGTCACGCACGCGTTCACCTGGGCGCTGATCCCCACCAACCTCGGACCGAACCTGGCCAGCCCGCGCGAGATCGGGCTGCGTACGGCCGCGGAGCAGCTCGTGGCGGACGCGGTCGGGGCGGCCGAGAAGGCCGCACCCGGCGTGGAGGTCGAGGGCGAGGTCCGCGACGGTGCCCCCGCCACGGTGCTGCTGCACCACGCCGCGCGCGCGGAGCTGATCGTGCTGGGCGACCGCGGGCTCGGCGGCTTCACGGGTCTCGTCATCGGCTCGGTGGCCGTCCAGGTCGCCGCGCACGCGGCGTGCCCGGTCCTGGTCGTCAAGGGCGCGACCGACCGGCCCGGACCCGTGGTGGTCGGCGTCGACGGCTCCGGCACCGCGGAGCGCGCGCTCGCGTTCGCGTTCGCGGAGGCCCACCTGCGCGGTGCCGATCTGGTGGCCGTGCTCGCCTGGCGCCGTCCGGAGCCCATCGGCGTCGGCGGCGAGATCCGGCCCGTGATCCCCGACGAGCGGGAGGAGGGCGCACGGCTCCTCGAGGATGCCGTGGCCCCATGGTGTGCCCGCTATCCGGGTGTCCGGGTGACTCGTCGGGTCGTTCCCGGTCGTCCGGCCAAGGTGCTCGTCGAGGAGTCGCGGCGGGCCCAACTGACGTTGGTCGGCGCCCGGGGCCGAGGCGGGTTCGCGGGCCTGCTGCTCGGCTCGGTCAGCCACACGTTGCTCCACCACACGCACTCGCCGGTCGTGATCGTCCACAAGTGACTGACAAACCTAGCTGGAGGACTCCGCTCGATGGACACCGTCGCCGACCTGGAGACGCCCCTGACCACCGACGAGCTCGCGCACCTCGACGCCTACTGGCGCGCGGCGAACTACCTGACCGTCGGCCAGATCTACCTGCTGGACAACCCGCTGCTGCGTGAGCCCCTGCGGCCCGAGCACATCAAGCCCCGCCTGCTCGGCCACTGGGGGACGAGCCCGGGCCTCAATCTGCTGTACGCGCACCTGAGCCGGATGATCAACCAGCGCGACCTCGACATGATCTACGTGACCGGCCCCGGCCACGGTGGCCCGGCGATCGTCGCGAACACCTGGCTCGAGGGCACCTACAGCGAGCTCTACCCGTCGGTGAGCCGGGACGAGGCGGGCATGCGCCGGCTGTTCCGGCAGTTCTCGTTCCCGGGTGGCATCCCGAGCCACGTCGCCGCGGAGGTGCCGGGCTCCATCCACGAGGGCGGCGAGCTCGGCTACTCGTTGATGCACGCGTACGGCGCGGCCTTCGACAACCCCGATCTCGTGGTGGCGTGTGTCGTCGGCGACGGTGAGGCCGAGACCGGCCCGCTGGCCGCGAGCTGGCCCTCCAACGTGTTCCTCGACCCGGCCCGCGACGGCGCCGTCCTGCCGATCCTGCACCTCAACGGCTACAAGATCGCCAACCCGACCGTGTTGGACCGGATTCCCGACGAGGACCTGCACAGCCTCATGCGCGGCTACGGCTACCAGCCCTACGAGGTCGCCGGCGACGACCCCGCGCAGGTGCACCAGGCGCTGGCCGCCACGTTCGACAAGGCGTTCGACGACATCGCGCGGATCCAGCGCCGGGCGCGCCAGGGCGAGGCGGGTCCGCGGCCGCGCTGGCCGATGGTCATCCTGCGCACGCCGAAGGGCTGGACCGGGCCGGCGGTGGTCGACGGCCTGCCGGTCGAAGGGACGTTCCGGGCCCACCAGGTGCCGCTGTCCGGCGTACGCGACAATCCCCAGCATCTGTCCATGCTGGACGCGTGGCTGCGGTCGTACCGGCCGGAGGAGCTGTTCGACGCCACCGGCGCGCCGGTGCCGGGCGTGTCGACGGTGCCACCGGTCGGCGAACGGCGGATGAGCGCGAACCCGCGGACCAACGGTGGGTCGGTGCTGCGTGACCTGGTGCTGCCCGACTTCCGCGACTACGCCGTCGACGTGACCCGGCCCGGCTCGCCGAGCAGCGAGGCGACCCGGGTGCTCGGTGCGTTCGTGCGCGACGTGATCACCGCGAACCCGGACCGGTTCCGCCTGTTCGGCCCGGACGAGGTCGCGTCGAACCGGCTCGGCGCCGCGTTCGAGGTGACCGACCGGGCCTTCGACGCGCAGATCCGCGACGGCGATGACCACCTCGCTCCGGACGGTCGCGTCATGGAGGTGCTCTCCGAGCACCTCTGCCAGGGTTGGCTGGAGGGCTACCTGCTGACCGGCCGGCACGGCCTCTTCACCAGCTACGAGGCGTTCATCCACGTCGTCGACTCGATGGTCAACCAGCACGCCAAGTGGCTCAAGGTGACCCGGGGGATCCCGTGGCGACGGCCCATCGCGTCGCTGAACTACCTGCTGTCCAGCCACGTCTGGCGCCAGGACCACAACGGGTTCTCGCACCAGGACCCGGGCTTCATCGACCACGTCGTCAACAAGAAGGCCGAGGTCGTACGCGTCTACCTGCCGCCGGACGCCAACACCCTGCTGTCCACGATGGACCATTGCCTGCGCAGCCGGCACTACATCAACGTGGTGGTGGCGGCCAAGCAGCCGGCGCCGACCTGGCTGCCGATGGACGAGGCCGTGCTGCACTGCCGGCGCGGGCTGGGCATCTGGGACTGGGCGAGCACCGCCGGCGACGCGGAGCCCGACGTGGTGCTGGCCTGTGCCGGCGACGTACCCACGCTGGAGGCCCTCGCCGCCGCGGACCTGTTGCGGACCCACCTGCCGGACCTCAGGCTCCGGGTGGTCAACGTCGTCGACCTGATGCGCCTGCAGCCGGAGAGCGAACATCCCCACGGCCTGCCGGACGCCCAGTTCGACGCCATCTTCACCACCGACAAGCCCGTGATCTTCGCGTTCCACGGCTATCCGACGCTGATCCACCGGTTGACGTACCGCCGCACCAACCACCACAACCTGCACGTCCGCGGCTACAAGGAGGAGGGGACCACCACCACTCCGTTCGACATGGTGATGCTCAACGACCTCGACCGCTTCCACCTGGTGATCGACGTGATCGACCGGGTGCCGGGGCTGAGCGCGCGGGCCGCGCAGCTGCGCCAGGACATGGTCGACGCGCGGCAGCGCGCCCGTGACTACACCCGCGCGCACGGCGACGACGATCCGGCCATCAGCGGCTGGCAATGGAGCCCGGAGGCGCAGATCAACCCGTGACCGGGCTTCGTTAGGCTCGTTCACGAGCGGGTTGAAGGAGGCGCTGTGTCCGAAGCAGCCAGGGGCGAGCCCGACAAAGAGCGCGACGTCGACGATAGTTCGCTGACCTTCCCCGACGCGCCCCGGCTGGAGCTCGACCAGCTCCTGGGGCAGCTGGTCGACCGGGCGCAGGAGGTCATGGCGACACAGGGGCGGCTGCGCGGGCTCCTGCGCGCCAACCAGCTGATCATCGGCGGCCTGGAGCTGTCGGCGGTGCTCCGCCGGATCGTGGAGGCCGCGCGCGAGCTGGCCGGCGCACGCTACGCCGCGCTGGGGGTGGTCTCGCCGGGCGGTGGGCTGGCCGAGTTCGTCCACAGCGGCATGCCCGCCGACGCGGTCGAGGTGATCGGCCACCTGCCGGAAGGGAAGGGGCTCCTGGGCGCGCTGATCGACGATCCGCGGCCGATCCGGCTGCGGGAGATCACCGACGATCCGCGCTCGACCGGTTTCCCGCCCGGGCACCCGCCGATGCACAGCTTCCTCGGCGTGCCCATCCGGATCCGCGACGAGGTCTTCGGCAACCTCTACCTCGCCGAGGGCGAGGGCGGTGCCTTTACGGCCGAGGACGAGGAGCTGGTCAAGTCGCTGGCCGCGACCGCCGCGGTGGCCATCGACAACGCCAGCCTGTACGCGTCGGCGCGGCTGCGCGGCGAGTGGCTGCAGGCGTCGGCCGCCATCACCCGTCAGGTGCTGGCCACCGAGGGCTCGCCGATCTACCCGCTGCGGCGGATCGCGGAGCGCACCAAGGAGATCGCGGACGCCGACCTGGTGACGGTCGTGCTGCCCGATCCCGACGACCAGGAGGAGCTGCGGATCGACGTCGCCGTCGGCCTGGCCGCCGAGCGGCTCGTGGGGACCCGGCTGCCGGCCCGCGGCACCCTGTCCGGAGAGGTGCTGGCCACCGGTCAACCCTTGTGCCTCGCCAGTCCCGGCGACGGCGGCGCGCCGGCCTCCCGTACGACGGAAGTGATGGACATCGGGCCCGTGCTCGCGGTGCCGCTGAACGGCTCGGCGCGGGTCCACGGCGTGCTCTGGACGGCCCGGGCGCCGGGCAGGACACCGTTCACGGCCGACGACGTCGACATGGCCGGCAGCTTCGCCAACCAGGCGGCGCTGGCGATCGAGCTCGCCGAGGCGCGCGCCGAGCAGCAGCGAGCAGCGATGCTCCAGGACCGCGAACGGATCGCGGCCGACCTGCACGACCACGTCATCCAGCGGTTGTTCGCCGCGGGGCTGTCCCTGCAGGGCGCCGCCGCCCAGCTCGGGACGGGTCCGGCGGTCGACCGCATCGTCCGGGTCATCGACGACCTCGACACCACGATCAGCCAGATCCGCACCACGATCTTCCAGCTCCAGCGGCCACCGGGCGCCGCGGCGAGCAGCATCCGCGCCCGCATGCTCGACGTCGCCAGCGAGGTCACCGCCGCACTCGGGTTCGAGCCCGGCGTCCGGTTCAGCGGCGTCATCGAGAGCCGTGTCCCGGCGGATCTCGTCGACGACCTCGAGGCCGTGCTCCGCGAGGCGCTCAGCAACGTCGCCCGCCACGCCCGTGCCCGGTCCGCGGACGTCGAGTTCACCGTCACCGCCGCGAGCGTCACGCTCGAGGTCCGCGACGACGGCTCGGGCATGGGGCAGCCGACCCGGTCCAGCGGCCTAGCCAACCTCCGCGCCCGGGCCGAGCGGCGCGGCGGCACGCTCGTGATCTCGGGGGTCGAGCCGACGGGCACCCGACTGTGCTGGTCGGTTCCGCTCGGGGACGACGGGCCGAGCGGCGGCGACTGAGGACCTTCGGCCCTGATCCGAGCGGCCCGCCGCGCGCGAAGCTGGACCGGTGAACGCGATACCTGTTGGGCCGGACGCCGCCGCGGACCTCGTGGAGCTGACCCGGGCGCACTGCCTGCGGCTGCTCGCCACCGGCTCCGTCGGCCGCGTCGTCTTCACCGAGCGGGCGCTGCCGGCCGCCCATCCGGTGAACTACCTGCTGGACGGCGACGAAGTCGTGTTCCGGACCGGTGGCGGCGGGAAGCTGGCCGCCGCGACCCTGCGCAAGCTGGTCGCGTTCCAGGTCGACGACATCGACACCACCAACAGGACGGGGTGGAGCGTGCTCGGCGTCGGTGAGGCCTACGAGGTTCTCGACGCGGAGCGGCTGACGGCGCTCTCGTCGAAGCTGCCGCGGCCGTGGGCGGGGTCGGCGGTCGGCGGACACGTCATCGCGATCCCGCTGGGCCGGCTCACCGGCCGGCGACTCGGTTCGCTGCCGGTCGGCGCGGAGCGTTAGAGCCGGTGTCCCCGTAGGATGTGACCAGTGGGGTGGGAGGCGCTCGGGTGGTGGGGTGAGGACGTCGCTCGGATCGAGCCGCTGACCGGTGGTGTCGCCAACGACGTGTGGAGTGTGCGCCTCGACGGGCGCCGCGCGGTCGGTCGGCTCGGTTCCCGCAGCGATGCTGATCTCGCGTGGGAGACCGGGCTCCTCCATTACCTCGACCGTGCGGGTCTGACCGTGCCGGTGCCGATCCCGACCACGGACGGCCGGTTGTTCGTCGACGGTCTCGTGGTGATGACGTACGTGGAGGGCGGGCCGCCCGAGACGCCGGCCGAGTGGCGTCGCGTGGCCGGCGCGCTGCGCGAGCTGCACCGGTTGACGCGGGGCTGGCCGCAGCGGCCGGGTTGGCGGTCGTCGACCGACCTGCTGCACGCCGAGACGGGCACGAAGATCGACCTGGGCGCGATGCCCCCGGAGGCCGTTGCCCGCTGCCGAGCGGCGTGGGCGCGGCTGGCCGGACGTCAGACATGCGTCGTCCATGGCGACTCCAACAACCTCGGCAACGTCCGCATGACCGCGGATCGGGTCGCGCTGATCGACTGGGACGAGGCGCACGTCGACGTCCCCGACCTCGACCTCGCGCTGCCCGACAACGCCGCCGGCCTCGACGACACCGCGCACGACATCGCCGCGCAGGCGTCGGCGGCGTGGGAGGCCGCCGTCTGCTGGGACGACGACTACGCGGTCAAGCGGCTCGCCGAAGTCCGAGCGCTCTGAGAACGGGCGCTGTCAGCGGGGCGGGTCGATGACCGTGGCCGCCGGCAGGCGCAGGCTGGGGTGTCCCGGCTGGCGTGCGTAGCCGATCCGCAGCACCATCTGCGGCACGCCGTGGCGGCCGAGCGCCGAGCGCAACCGCTCCCGGGCGGCGGGCACCTCGATCGGCTGGGAGAACATCGAGACGGCCAGGCCGGCGTCGGTCGCGGTCAGCAGCACCCGCTGGAGAGCCTGGCCGGCGGCCACCTGGTCGTCGTCGCGATCGGTGACCGTGCCGAGCACCGCGACCAGCGGCTCGGGTTCGTAGTCGCGGCCGGGTGGCCGGGTGCGGCCGCCGAACGCGCGCATCGGCAGGAGGTCGTGCGGCTCCGGTGCGTATCCCGCGGCCCGCACGGACACGCCGTCCTGCGCGACCGCGTCCCGGCGCCAGCGCGCGAGCTCGGCCGCGTACGCCTCGTCGCGTTGCAGAACCCGGTTGGCGGCGTTGACGACCTCGGCGAGCGCGTTGACCGCGCTGGCCCCGATGATCAGGTCGAGCCAGCCGCCCTCGGCCTCCGCGGCCTGACGCAGCCGGAACCGCAGGTCCGCGGGAACGGTATCGGCGCTGAACGGGGCGCGGTTGCTGTGCCGGCGCGGAATCGCCGCGTAGAGGGCCCGTTCGGCGCCGGACGCCGGCCGCGGCTGGTCGGGCACGAGGTGGGCGACGACATCGGGGCCGCGGTCGAGCGGGCGCGGGACCACGCCGGCCGGCTTGCCGAGGACGGCGAGGGCCAGCCGCAGGTTGAACACGGCGGCTCCGCAGCTGACCCGGCCGGCCCAGGCCGCCGCGGGAATGTCCGGCAGCCGGGTCAGGTCCGTGCGCACCTCGATCGCGCCGCCGTCGAGGCGGAACCGCCACGGCTGGCTGTTGTGCATCGACGGCGCCCGGACGGCCAGCTCGGTCACGGTGGCCAGGTCGTCCGTCGTGTAACCGGTTGTCGTTGGCGTCATGTTCGTGGGCTCCATGGCCTGCTCCCTCGGCGCGACGTCGCTGCCACGCCCCATGGTGTGTCGCCCGGCTTCCGTGCGGCAGAGGCAGAGGTCCCGAGGCCAGGGGCCGTTCGGGAGGGTGCGCCGGTGTGCCGGTGCGGTACACAATGAGCTGTGATCCGTGTGTATCTGCTCGACGACCACGAGGTGGTCCGCCGCGGCCTGGCCGACCTGCTGGAGAGCCAGGGTGACATCGAGGTGATCGGTGAGTCCGGGCTCGCGCGGGAGGCCGCCGCCCGCATCCCGGCGCTGCGGCCGGACGTCATGATCCTCGATGCCCGCCTCCCGGACGGCAGCGGCATCGACGTCTGCCGGGACGTCCGGGCGGTCGACGCCTCCATCAAGGGCCTCATTCTCACGTCGTACGAGGACGACGAGGCGCTGTTCGCGGCGATCATGGCCGGCGCGGCCGGCTACGTGCTCAAGCAGGTCCGCGGCACGGACCTCGTCGACGGTGTCCGGCGGGTGGCGGCGGGCCAGTCGATGCTCGACCCGGCCGTCACCCAGCGCGTCCTGGACCGCATCCGCAGCGGTGTCGAACAGCCGCAGGAGCTCAAGGCGCTCACGGACCAGGAGCGCCGGATCCTCGAGCACATCGCGGAGGGCCGGACGAACCGCGAGATCGCGGCCGAGATGTTCCTGGCCGAGAAGACCGTCAAGAACTACGTCTCCAGCCTGCTGGCCAAGCTCGGCCTCGAGCGCCGCACCCAGGCCGCGGTGCTGGCCACCCGGCTGCTCGGCAAGAAGTCCTGACGCACCGTTACAGGATCCCGGTCGGTGTGCCCGACCGGTAGCGCGCGGGATCGACGTCGTCGATGTCGTAGCCGATCTGGTCGACCACGCCGACGACGCCGCTGACCTGCGCCGCCAGGTGCGCCGCGAGCTCGGCCGAGCTGCGTCGGTCGAGGCGGCCGGCGAGCGTGACGGCGCCCGCGGCCACGTTCACCGTGACGGCGTCGTCGCTGATGCCGAGGATGCGGTGCAGCACCTCGGTGACCACGTCGTGGCGGATGTCGTCGTCGTGGCGCAGGTGCACCTTCAGCAGGTCGCCCCTGGAGACGATCCCGACCAGCCGGCCGAGGTCGTCGATGACGGGCAGGCGCTTGACGCCCGCGCGGTTCATCGTCTTCGCCGCCTCCACCACGGTCGTGCCGTCCATCGTGGTGATGGCCGGCGCGGTCATCAGGTCCCGGGCCACGCTCGCGTCAGCCTTGACGCGGGTCGCGTGCCGGCGCCGTCCCTCGAAGAGCCGCGGCCCGTGCGGCGTGCCGATCAGCTCGACCTTGTGCAGCAGGTCCGCCTCGGAGATGACGCCGAGCACGCGCCGGAAGTCATCCACCACCGGCACGGCACTGACGCGCCGGGCGGTCATCACATCGACGATCTCCCGGTACGGGGCGGCCTCGTCCACCGTCGCGACGTCCGTCGTCATGACGTCGCCGACCTGCCATGTCCTCATCACACATCTCCTTCGTCGGTTGGCCTCGTCCTCAACGTAGGTCCGGCGCGCCGTGCCGGTCAGGGTCACCGGACCGGCGCTGGTCGGGACCTGCGTCATGTCCACAGTGGGCCTTTGGACCCTGTCCGCGAAACGGCCGCCGGCGCACGCTGATCCTGGTAAGGACAAGGGAAGGAGAAGCGATGAACATGACCCGGATCGTCGTCGGAGTCGACGGGTCCGACCCGAGCATCGCCGCCACCCGCTGGGCCTGGCCCGGGTCGCCGCGCGGGGTGCGCACGACCGGCTCGAGACCGAGTCGCTGGCGTTCCACGAGC
>NZ_JBFAIU010000187.1:0-14598 GCF_040654855.1 Asanoa sp. NPDC050611 | reverse complement strand
ATCGCCAGCGCCTCGTCGAACTGGGCGATCCGGGTCCGGCTGCGCGGGTTGTAGAGGCAGGCCACCAGGTCCGCGGCGGCGACGGCGCGCAGCCGGTCGGCGATCACCGGCCAGGGCGTGTGCAGGTCCGACAGCGAGACGTAGGCGTGGTCGTGGCCGAGCGGCGCGCCGAGCAGAGCGCTCGCGGCCAGCGCCGCGGTCACCCCGGGCACCGCCTCGACGTCGACGTCCGCACCGGCCAGCTCCAGCGCGGGCGAGGCCATCGCGTAGAGCCCGGCGTCGCCGGAGCCGATCAGCGCGACCGCGTGGCCGGCCGTGGCCAGCTCGACCGCCTCCCGGGCCCGCTTCGCCTCCTCGCCCAGCACGGACGCGACGATCCGGGTGCCGGGGGAGAGCAGGTGGCGCACCTGGTCGACGTACTGGTCGAGGCCGACCACGATCGCGGCCCGGCGCAGGGCGGCGGTGCCCCGGGGTGTGCGCAGGTCCTCGGCGCCGGGCCCGATCCCGACGATGGTCAGCCGGCCGCGCGGCACCAGACGGGCGACGGCGGCGGTGGCGGTCGGCGTCACCTGCTTGGGCACGACCAGGGTGGTGCCCCGGCCGGCGTCGCGGGCCGCTCGCAGCGCGGCCGCCTCGGCCACGCTCGGGGTGCCGACGGCGGCGCGCACGACCTCCGACGGTGTCGGCACGTCCTCCTCGGCCAGCGCGGCCGCCGGGAAGGTGAGCACGGGCCAACCGCGCGCGGCGCCCACGGCCAGGATGCCGTCCTCGTCGGCCTTGACGTCCACGGTGGCCAGCGCGCGCACCGACGCCGGGTCGAGTCCGCCGGCGGCGAGCGCGGCGTCCACGACCCGCGCGACGGCTTCGGCCGTCACGCCGCGGTTCGCGCCGACGCCCACGACCAGCGAGGGTGGGCGGAAGACCAGGTCGCCGGCGGCGTCGACCCGGTCGGAGACGACGAGGCGCAGCGCGCCGGCCGGCAACGGCGGGACGGGCCAGATGGCGTCGCAGACCACCGTCGCGCCGGCTCCGTCGAGCAGCGCGCGGGTAACCCGGGCCACCGGTTCCGGGTCCTGGAGCCGGAAGCCGAGGTCGGCGCCGAAGCCATCGAGGGGCGGGAGGCCGGCGCTGTCCGTGGCGGTGGTGACCACCGGTTCGGCGCCGAGCAGGTCGGCGACCCGGCGGGCCGCGTCGTTGGCGCCGCCGTCGTGGCCGCCGGTGAGGGCGACCGCGAAGCGGCCGGCCTCGTCGACGCAGACCACGCCGGGGTCGGTGTGCTTGTCGGCGAGCAGGGGAGCGATCAGCCGCACGGTCGCGCCCGTGGCGAGGAAGCAGACCACGACGTCGCTGGTCGGCCAGGCGGCGGCGAGCTGCTCGCGCACCGGCCCGTCGAAGACGCGGACCTCGTCGGGCCAGGCGTCGGTGAGCCGGGCGGCCATCGTGCGCCCCGCCGCGGTCGCGGCCACGACGCCGATCATCGCGACCCCCACACCAGCGTCACGGGGTTGGTCGCGGCCAGCCGGTGCCGGCCCGCGATTTCCGCCAGCCGGTTGGCCTGCACCTGCGCGCCCCCGGTGGCGTATCCGGCGGTGGCCAGCGCGGCGGCGGCCGGACCGACCGGCTCGATTGCCGCGAAGGCCGCGACGACGCGGGACGGGCGGCGGTCGAGAACGGCGGCGAGCACGTCGGGCCCGCCTCCGCCCACGAACACCGCGTCCGGGTCGGGCAGCTCGGCCAGCGCGGCCGGAGCCGCACCGGCCACCGTCCGCACGTCCACGCCGTGCCGGGCGGCGTTGGCCCGCACCAGCTCCGCGGCGGCCGGGTCGCGGTCGACCGCCACCACGGCCGCGCCGAACCGTCCACACTCGACGGCCACCGAGCCGGAGCCGGCGCCGACGTCCCAGACCAGTGCGCCCGGGGCCGGGGCCAGGTGTGGCAGCGCGACCGCGCGTACCTCCGCCTTGGTGATCATCGAGGCGCGGTGGTCGAAGGAGTCCTCGGGCAGCGCCCAGCCGTCCGGCGGCCGGATGCCGCCGGCGAGCCAGCCGGCCGGTCCACCGCCGCTGTCGTCGTCGGCCAGCACGACGACGACGTTGGGCTCGGCCCAGTCGCCGTCGGGGCCGGTGATGCGTTCCTCGGCCGTCCCGAGCCGCGACGCCACGACCACCCGGCGCGGCCAGCCGTGCAGTGCCGCCGCCAGGGCCGGCGGTTCGGCGCCCGGGCCGGTGAGCACGGCGACCTTTGGGTACGCGCGACAGACGTTCGCCGCCCGCCGCAGCCCGCCGTCCCGCCCGTGCGCCGACACCACCACCGTGTCGTCCCAGGGCAGCCCAAGCCGGGCGAACGCCTGCGCCACGGAGGACACCGCCGGCCGGACGACCGGGTCGATCCCGGCCCGGCGCAGGGCGCGCACGATGCCGAAGTACCCCGGGTCGCCGCTGGCCAGCACCGCCACCGGTCCATCGTGGACACGGATCCGGTCGATCGCCGGGGCCACCGGGCCCATGACGACCCGCTCGGCGCCCGACTCGACGCCCGCCAGGTGCCGCTCGCCGCCGACCAGCAGTGACGCCGCACCGATCCGGAGCGGCCCGCCGTCATGGCCGTACACCGTCACGTCAGGCATGTCGGGCCTTCAGCTCCTCGCGGGCCGCCCGCTCGGCCTTGCGGTGCCCGTGGAAGTGGCCCGGGTGGTAGAGGTGGCTGCGGGTGCCGTGCGCGGCCAGCGCCGGCCCGACCAGGAACAGCGTGTGCTTCCAGAGCTTGTGCGCCCGGACCGTCTCGGCCAGGTTGCCGATCGTGCACCAGGCCAGCAGCTCGTCGGGCCAGCTCACCCGGGAGCCGATCACCACCGGCGTCTCGGCCGGGTAGCCACCGGCCAGCAGCTGCTCGGCGAGCTGCTTGGCCCGCGCCGCCGACAGGAACACCGCCATCGTGGTGCCGTGCCGGGCGAAGTCGGCGATCCGCTCGCCGTCGGGCATCGGCGTCTTGCCGCCCTCGAGCCGCGTCAGGATCACCGACTGGGCCACCTCGGGCACGGTCAGCTCCCGGCCGGCAGCGGCCGCGACGGCCGCGAACGCGGAGACCCCGGGCACGATCTCGGTCGTCAGGTCGAGGCCCGCGCACGCGTCGAGCTGCTCCGCGACCGCTCCCCACAGGCTGGGGTCGCCGGAGTGCAGCCGCACCACGTGCCGGCCCTCGGCCGCCGCGCGGTGGTAGATCTGGACGACGGCCTCCAGCGGCACGGCCGCCGAGTCGACCACCTCGGCGCCGGGCCGGACGTGTTCGAGCACCTCGGCGGAGACCAGGCTGGACGCCCAGACCACGACGTCGGCCTCGGCCAGCCGGCGGGCCGCCCGCAGCGTCAGCAGGTCCGCGGCGCCCGGGCCGGCACCGACGAAGCTCACCCGACCGGTCACAGCTTTCCTCCCCGTCGCTCGCGCACGGCCGGGATCAGCACCGTCGCCAGGTACGGCAACGGGCCGTCGACCACGTCGAGCGGCCGCACCTTCTCGTCCGGCAGCCCGAGGTGGCTGCCCACCACGGCACCGCGCCCGGCCGCCGCCTCGGCGATCGCCGCCATGTGCCGGCCGCCCTTGTAGACCACGACGGTGGCGTCCCGCTCCAGCGCGTCCCGCAGCGCACCGAGGTCACCGCGGGCCATCGGCAGCAGGACCAGCTCCTCGCCGCCCTCGACCAGCGGGCGACCGGCCGCCGCGGCCAGCGCCTGCATCGCGGTGATGCCCGGCACGGTCTCGATCTCCACGGCCGGGACCAGCCCGCGTACGGTCTCCGCGAGGTAGCCGAAGGTCGCGTACACGTTGGGGTCGCCGATCGTGGCGAACGCCGCCGTGCCGCCGGCCTCCCGCAGCCACTGCGCGACCCGCCGCCCGGCCGCGTCCCAGTAGCGCTCCCGCCGCCCGGCGTCCGCCCGCTCGTTGAGCGCGAACACCAGCCGCTCGATCCGGTCGTGCGCGGCGTGCGCCCGGACGGTCGCCTCGGCCCGCCCGATGTCCGCGGGATCGAGCACGGGCACGAACACCCGGCCCGCGGTCGCCAGCGCGCGCACGCCCTTGAGCGTCATCAGCTCCGGATCCCCGGGCCCGACGCCGACTCCGATCAGGCGCATGCCGCCACCAGCCGTTCCGCGATCTCCGGGGCACCGGCCCAGTGCAGGTGCAGATAGGAGGCGTGCACGTTGCCCGCCACGAAGCCCTCGGCGGGCTGCTCCCGCCAGCCCCACGCGGGCGTCGCACCGGCGCCGGGCGTGGTCGCCGTCCGGTGGAACTCGTGCCCGGTGACCCGGGTGCCGGCCGGCGCGAGCCAGCTCGGCGAGATCGCCACCGCGTCCCGGTAGCCGAGCGTGAGCCGCCCGGTCATCGCCGCCTCCGCGGGCAGCACGCCGCACATCGGCGCGCCGTCGAGGCTGCGGGCGAGCCAGAGCAGCCCGGCACACTCGGCCGCGATCGGTGCGCCGCCCGCCGCCAGGGCGGCCACCGCGGCCCGCAGCGGCTCGTTGGCGGACAGCTCGGCCGCGTACACCTCGGGGAAGCCGCCGCCGACGACCAGCGCGGCGGTCCGCGGTGGCAGCGCCTCGTCGTGCAGCGGGTCCACGGTCACGACCTCGGCGCCGGCGGCGGCGAGCAGCTCGGTGGTCTCCGCGTAGGAGAAGCTGAACGCCGGCCCGCCGGCGACCGCGACCACCGGCGTGGCCTTGGCCGCCGAAACAGGTGGTGACCATGGCTCGACCGCCAGCGGCGGCGCCGCGGCGGCCGCCGCCTCGATCGCCGCCAGGTCCACACTGGACGCGACTAGATCGGCCAGGGCCGCCATGGCCTGCGCGGCCGATGCGTGGCGCTCCACCACCGGGACGAGCCCGAGATGCCGGGACGGTGCGGCGACGGCCTCGGCGCGGCGGAGCACGCCCAGCACCGGCGTTCCGACCTCCTCCAGCGCCTCCCGCAGGATCGCCTCGTGCCGGTCGGAGCCCACCTTGTTGAGCACCACCCCGGCCAGCCGCAGCGTCGGGTCGAAGCCGCGGAAGCCGTGCACCAGCGCCGCGACCGAGCGCCCGACCGCGGATCCGTCGACCACCAGCAGGACGGGCGCGGAGAGCAGCTTGGCCACCTGTGCGGTCGAGCCGTGCTCGCCGGCGTGCGCGCGCCCGTCGAACAGCCCCATCACGCCCTCGACCACCGCGAGGTCGGCGCCCGCGGCGCCGTGCGCGAACAGCGGCGCGATCCGCTCCTCGCCGACCATGACCGGGTCGAGGTTGCGCCCGGGCCGGCCGCTGGCCAGCGCGTGGTAGCCCGGGTCGATGTAGTCCGGGCCGACCTTGAATCCGGCGACCCGCCTGCCCCGGGCGGCGAACGCCGCCAGCAGCCCGCCGGCGACGGTGGTCTTGCCGTGCCCGGACGCCGGGGCGGCGACCACGATGCGCGGCGTGGCTACCACTCGATGCCCTGCTGTCCCTTGCGGCCGGCGTCCATCGGATGCTTGACCTTGCTCATCTCGGTGACCAGGTCGGCCGCCTCGACCAGCGCCGGCGCGGCGTCCCGCCCGGTGACGACGACGTGCTGGTTGCCGGGCCGGGCCCGCAGTGCCGTCACCACCTCGGCGACGTCGACCCAACCCCATTTCATCGGGTACGTGAACTCGTCGAGCACGTAGAACCGGTACCGCTCGTCGGCCAGGTCCCGCTTGACCTGCGCCCAACCCTCGGCGGCCTCGGCGGCGTGGTCGCGCTCGTCGCCCGGCCGGGCCAGCCACGACCAGCCCTCGCCCATCTTGTGCCAGGTCACCGGCGCGCCGGCCCCGGTGGCCGCGTGGTGTGCGCCGAGCGCCCTGAGCGCCGACTCCTCGCCGACCTTCCATTTCGGACTCTTCACGAACTGGAAAACGACGATCGGCCAGCCGGCGTTCCAGGCGCGCAGCGCCATCCCGAACGCGGCCGTCGACTTGCCCTTGCCGATGCCGGTGTGCACCGCGAGCAGCGGTTGCCGCCGCCGTTCCCGGGTGGTCAGCCCGTCGTCGGGTACCCGTTCGACCCTGCCCTGCGGCATGCGCTCACACCGCCCTGATCGTGGCGGCGGACAGAGCCGCGAGCGGGAGGTACTGCGCGTCCAGCGCGCCGGCCAGCGTGCGGGCCATGCCGAGCCGGACCGGGCCGGTCTCGCAGTCGACCACGACGCTGGGCACGCCGGCCAGGGCCGGCGCGACCGTGCGCGGGTCGGGCCCGCGGGTGTGCCGGCCGTCGGTGACCACGACCAGCAGCGGGCGGCGCAGCGGGTCGCGGCGGCGCTCGCCGGCCAGCGTGCGGGCGGCGGCGGCCAGGCCCGCGGCCAGCGGCGTGCGCCCACCCGTGCGCAGGTCCGCCAGGCGGCGCACGCCGACCTCGTGGCTGGCCGTCGGGCGCAGCACGGTCGTGGCGTCGGTGTCCCGGAACGTGATCATGCCCACCGTGTCTCGCCGCTGGTAGGCGTCGCGAAGCAGCGAGAGCACGGCGGTCTTGACGGTGGCCATCCGGGCGCGGGCGGCCATCGAGCCGGAGGCGTCGACCACGAACAGCACGAGGTTCGCCTCGCGTCCGATGTGGACGGCCTCGCGCAGGTGGCCGTGTTCGATCGCGACCCGGCCACCGCGGTGGTCGCGGGCGGCGGCGAGCACGGTGTCCGGCAGGTGGACGGCGCCGATCCGGCCGCGCGGGGCCCGGGAGCCGGCGACCCGGCCGCGGCCGGCGTAGGCGGGCGAGCGCCGTCCACTGTGGCCGTGGCGGCCGCGCGAGCGGGCGGTCAGCGTCCGGGTCCGGTACGCCGTGCCGACCGGTTCGGCGATCGCCGGCGGGGGAGTGGCGGGTGCGGCGCCCGGCCGGTCCTCGGCGTCGGGCGTGGCGGCGTCGGGCGTGGCGCCGTCGCCAGGGCCCCCGTCCTCCGGCCGCGGGTCGTCGGGACCGGGACCGCGCCCGCCGCCCGGGCCCGCGTCGTCGTCCGGCTCCGGCGGCGGTTCCGACGCGCCGGCCTGGTCCAGCGCGTCGTCCAGGGCCTGCTGGTCGGCGCCCGGCGGGTCGAACGGGTCGCGCCGCCGCCGGTGCGGCAGGGCGAGCCGGGCGGCGTCGTCGACCTCCTGGTCGGTGACCACGGCCCGGTCGCGCCAGGCGGCCAGTGCGACCGCCGTGCGGGCGATGACGATGTCGGCGCGCAGCCCGTCGACGCCGTACGCCAGGCAGATCCGGGCGATCCGGTCGAGCGCGGCGTCCGGCAGGGTGACCTTCGGCAGCCGCGCCCGGGCCGCCACGATCCGCTCGGCCGTGGCCGCGTCCGCGTCGGCGAACCGGGCCGCGAAGCCGTCCGGGTCGGCCTCGTAGGCCAACCGGCGGCGGACCACCTCGGCCCGGTCGGCGGGCTCCTGCGGCGCGCCGACCTCGACCACGAGGCCGAACCGGTCGACGAGCTGCGGGCGCGGCTCGCCCTCCTCCGGGTTCATCGTGCCGACCAGCAGGAAGCGGGCGGCATGCCGCAGCGAGACGCTGTCGCGCTCGACGAACGCGCGCCCCATCGCAGCGGCGTCCAGCAGCAGGTCGACCAGGTGATCGGGGAGGAGGTTGACCTCGTCGACGTAGAGCACGCCCCGGTGCGCGGCGGCGAGCAGGCCCGGCTCGTACGCCTTCGTGCCCTCGGTCAGGATCCGCTGCACGTCGAGCGTGCCCACGACGCGGTCCTCGGTGGCGCCGACCGGCAGTTCGACGAGCCGCGACCGGCGCACGCTCTGCGCGACGCCGGCGTGTGGACCGTCGGGGCAGGACGGGTCGGGCGCCGCCGGGTCGCAGGCGAACCGGCAGCCCGGCACCACCGCGATGTCCGGCAGCAGCGCCGCGAGGGCGCGCACCATCGTCGACTTCGCGGTGCCCTTCTCGCCGCGCACGAGCACCCCGCCGATCACCGGCGAGACGGCGTTGAGCAGCAGGGCCTGGCGCAGGTCGGCCAAGCCGACGACGGCGGAGAACGGGTACGCGGCGGTCATTGTGCGTGCCGGCGCGACGACATGGCGCAATCCCTTCCGCGGGTGTCCACGCCCGCGACGGTTCGACGGCGAGCGGCCGAGTGTCCTGGCTCCCGGATCGACGCTCCCCCTCGGCCTTCCAACCCCTTGCGGGCCGTGACCAATCGGGTGAGGGTTCGCTCCCCGGTGACAGTGGCGGGACCGCCCCGGAATCGCACCGGGTTCCTCCGCACCGCTCGTTCAGACATGCTGACCCACCGAAGCGGGCCGCGTCAAAGGGAGTGAGATTACGCTCCCTCTGTGCCCCCAAGGCGCCTGGTCCTTCGGACGGCGCACAGCAAGAGTCAAGACCCCTCGAGGTCACCCTCCGTCCGCAGATACTCGGCCTTCAGCGCATCGATCGTCTCTTCCCGCGGGGCGGCCCACAGACCGCGCTCGGCCGCCTCCAGGAGTCGTTCCGTGATGCCGCGCAGGGCCCAGGGGTTGGACTTGTCGAGGAACTCGCGCACCGACGGGTCCAGGACGTAGGCGGCGGCCAGCTGCTCGTACATCCAGTCGTCGACGACGCCGGCGGTCGCGTCGAACCCGAAGAGGTAGTCGACGGTCGCGGCGAGCTCGAAGGCGCCCTTGTAGCCGTGCCGGCGCATCGCCTCGATCCAGCGCGGGTTGACCACGCGGGCCCGGAACACCCGCTTGGTCTCTTCCGCCAGTGACCGCGTGCGGACCTCGTCCGGGCGGTGCGAGTCGCCGATGTACGCCGCCGGGTCGCTGCCGCGCAGGGAGCGAACCATCGCCACCATGCCGCCGTGGTACTGGAAGTAGTCGTCGGAGTCGGCGATGTCGTGCTCGCGGGTGTCGACGTTCTTGGCCGCCACGGCCATCCGCCGGTAGACCGTCTCCAGGTCGCCGCGCGCCGCCCGGCCGTCCAGCCCGCGACCGTAGGCGTAGCCGCCCCAGACCGCGTACACCTCGGCGAGGTCACGGTCGTCGCGCCAGTTCCGGGCGTCGATCAACGGCAACAGGCCGGCACCGTACGCGCCGGGCCGGGAACCGAAGATCCGGGTGGTCGCCCGCCGCCAGTCGCCGTGCTCGGCCTGGTCGGCCAGGGCGTGCTGCCGCACGAAGTTGTCGGGCTCGTCCAGCTCCGCGACGGCGGCGATCGCGTCGTCCAGCAGGGCGATCACGTGCGGGAAGGCGTCGCGGAAGAAGCCGGAGATGCGCACCGTCACGTCGATCCGGGGCCGTTGGAGCTCTGCGCGCGGCACGATCTCGAAGCCGGTGACGCGGCGGGACGCGTCGTCCCAGACCGGCCGGGTGCCGATCAGCGCGAGCACCTCGGCGATGTCGTCGCCCTGGGTCCGCATCGCGCTCGTGCCCCAGACCGTGAGCCCGACCAGGGCCGGCCAGGTGCCGGTGTCTTCACGGTGCCGGGCCAGCAGCGAGTCGGCCAAGGCGCGGCCGACGTCCCAGGCGTTACGCGACGGGATCGCCTTCGGGTCCACGGAGTAGAAGTTGCGCCCGGTCGGGAGCACGTTGACCAGGCCGCGGGTGGGGGAGCCGGACGGACCGGCGGCGACGTAACCGCCGTCGAGGGCGTGTGCCACGGCGGTGATCTCGTCGGTGGTGGCGGCCAACCTGGGCACGACCTCGGTGGCCGCGAACTTCAGCACGTCGACAACCGAGCTGCTTCCGACGCCTGGACTTACAGTCGGCACGGCGGACCCGAGCCCGGCCGGGGCCGGCGTGGTCCCCAACACCTCGGCCGCGACGATGGCTGCGGCGTCCGGAGCCCAGGCGTGGCCTTCCATGGCGATCACCAGTCGGCGGGCGACGTCTTCCAGGGCGTCGCTGTGCAGCGCGGTGTCGTCGAGGCCCAGGCGGGCGGCGAGCGCCTCGCGCAGGCCCGGCAGGGCGCCGCGGCGGCCGCCCCAGACCTGGCGGGCGCGCAGGATCGCCAGCACCATGTCGACCCGGGCCTCGCCGGCCGGCGGCGCGCCCAGGATGTGCAGGCCGTCCCGGATCAGCGAGTCCTTGATCTCGCACAGGTAGCCGTCGACGTGCAGCACGAAGTCGTCGAACTCGTCGTCGCCCGGCTGGTCGCTGACGTGCAGGTCGTGGTGCAGCTCCGCGGCGTGGATCAGGGTCCAGATCTGCGCCCGCAGGGTGGGCACCTTGGCCGGGTCGAGCGCGGCGACCGTGGCGTACTCGTCGAGGAGCTGTTCGAGGCGGGCCATGTCGCCGTACGTGTCGGCGCGGGCCATCGGCGGCACCAGGTGGTCGACGATCGTGGCGTGGCCGCGCCGCTTGGCCTGGGTGCCCTCGCCGGGGTCGTTGACGACGAACGGGTAGACCAGCGGGAGGTCGCCGAGGACCGCGTCGGGCGCGCACTCGCCGGACAGGCCGAGCCCCTTGCCGGGCAGCCATTCCAGCGTCCCGTGCTTGCCGAGGTGCACGATCGCGTCCACGTTGGACGCAAGCCAGCGGTACGCGGCCAGGTAGTGGTGCGACGGCGGCAGGTCCGGATCGTGGTAGATGGCGATCGGGTTCTCCCCGAAGCCGCGCGGCGGCTGGATCATCAGTGTGACGTTGCCGTACCGGAGGGCGGCCAGGACGATGTCGGCGCCGTCGACGTAGAGCTCGCCGGGCGGCGCGCCCCAGTGCGCGGTCATCTTCTCCCGCAGGGACTGCGGCACGTCCGCGAACCAGCCGGCGTACGTGGCCGCGGGCACCCGCACCGGGGCCGCGGCGAGCTGCTCCTCGGTGAGCCATTCCACGTCGTGGCCGCCGGCCGCGATCAGGGTGTGGATCAGGGCGTCGCCGTCGGTGGGCACGTCGCCGACGTCGTACCCGGCCTCGCTCAGCGCCGCGAGCAGCGCGACCGCGGACGCCGGCGTGTCCAAACCCACGGCGTTGCCGACCCGGGAGTGCTTGGTCGGGTACGACGAGAGGACGATGGCGAGCCGCTTGTCCTTGTTGGGGATCGACCGCAGCCGCGCGTGTCGCACGGCGATGCCGGCGACGCGGGCCGCGCGCTCGGGGTCGGCGCGGTAGACCGGGACCCCGTCCGGGCCGGGTTCCTTGAACGAGAACGGCACCGTGATCAGGCGGCCGTCGAACTCCGGGATCGCGACCTGCATCGCGGCGTCCATGGGGGTCAGGGCCGCGTCGCTGCGCTTCCAGGCGTCGCGGGTCGTGGTCAGGCACAGCCCCTGCAGCACCGGCACGTCGAGGGTGGCCAGCGCCTCGACGGACCAGGCGTCGTCGTCGCCGCCCGCGGACGCGTCCGCCGCGGTGGTGCCGCCGGCCGCGAGCACCGTGACGATCAGCGCGTCGCAGCCCCGCAGCAGCTCGTAGAGGCCGGTCTCGGCGGAGCGCAGGGACGAGGCGTACACCGGCAGCGGTGTGCCGCCGGCCCTGCTGACCTCCGCGGCGAGGGTGTCCACGAACGCGGTGTTGCCGGCGAGCGCGTGCGCGCGGTAGAAGACGATGCCGATCCTGGGGCCCGCACCGTCGGCTTGCGGGCCGTGCGGCCCGTAGGCGGGGAACTCGACCGGTGGGTCGAAGCCCTCGCCCGCCATCAGCAGCGTGTCGGCCAGGAAGCGGTGCAGTTGGAGCAGGTTGGCCGGGCCGCCGGCGACCAGGTAGCGCTGTGCGTCCGCGACGACGCCGGCCGGGACTGTCGAGAGCGCGGTCAGCTCCGCGTCCGGCACCGCCTCACCGCCCACCGCCACCACGGGCAGGCCGGTGGCGAGCACCGCGTCGACGCCGTCGGGCCAGGTGCGGCGGCCGCCGAGCAGCCGCAGCACCACGCCCTCCGCCCCGTCGAGCAGCGCGGGAAGGTCCTCGGTGGCCAGCCGCGCGGGGTTGGCGACCCGCCACGGCGCGTCGGCGGCGGCGGCGGCCAGCAGATCGGTGTCCGCGGTCGAGAGGAGTACGAACGTCACGGTGCGGAGAGTAGTTCGCGCACGCGCGCGGCGGCCGCGGCGGGTGTGTCGACAGTCGGCACGGCGGGCTGTATGGGGCGGTCGACGAGGATCACCGGGATGCCACGCTCGCGGGCGGCGTCGAGCTTGGCGCGCGTGGCGTCGCCGCCGCTGTCCTTGGCCACGACGACGTCGATGCCGTTCCGGTCCAGGAGGGCGCGTTCGCTCTCGACGGTGTACGGGCCGCGGTCGAGCAGCAGACGCACGTTCGGTGGAAGGCTCCCGCCCGGCGGCTCGACGCAGCGGACGAGCAGCAGGGGCAGCCCGAGTGCGGTGAACGCGTCGAGCCGCTGCCGACCCGTGGTGACGAACGCCCGGTCGCCGTGGGCGGGCAGGGCCGCGGCGGCCGCGTCGAGGGTGGGCACGCGGTGCCAGCGGTCGCCGGCCTGTTCGGTCCATCCTGGACGGACGAGCCGCAGCCGGGGCACCTCGGGCACGGCCGCGGCGCTGGCGCTGATGGTCTGCGCGAACGGATGGGTGGCGTCGACGAGGATCGCGGGCGCGTGGGCCGTGAGCCATTCCCGCAGGCCGTCGGGTCCGCCGAAGCCACCGGTGCGGATGTCGCCGGGCGGCGTTCGCGGACTCGCGGTCCGGCCGGCGTACGACGTGACGATCCTCGTGTCCGGCTCGTCGACCAGCAGTTCGGCCAGCTCTCGGGCCTCGGTGGTGCCGCCCAGGATGAGGACGGTCGTGCGCATGTCGTGCAGTGTGCAACATTGACGTCCATCTTGCTGGAGCCAGGGCAGATGTGTTGGAATGGCTCACATCGCCGCAGCACGGGGGCAACCGTGCTGAGCACGGCCAGCACTTCGCCGGGTCACCTCCACGACGGGCACAGCTCTGTGCACCAGAAACCGGCGAGGTGAAAAGCAATGCTCTCTGGAAAGACCGTCGCGGGGTGGGCCCGGAACCGCTTCGTGTGGGTGGCCGTGATCCTGCTGGCCGCGTCGGCCGGCGCGATGGCACTGGCCGGCGGGAAGTCCGACCCGGTGGATCTGCAAGGGCAGATCACGACCCGGCTGCGGACCACGCTCGAGCAGGTGGACCCGGGGCAACACAACCACGGTGGACACGCGGTGACCACCGCGGACGCGCCGGTGATCTGCGGGGTCCGCGTCTACGGCTACGAGCCGGCCGAGGTCAGCGCATTCACCGACGTGCGAACGGTTTACGGCTTCCACCTCTGCGGGGTCGCCGAGCCCGGAGCGCCGTGGGACGTGGCGGTCAAGCTGGCCGGCCCGCTGATCATGGACATGTCCACCGATCCGCCGGGCATCCGCGTGGTCGAGGCCACCGCGGACGTGATGTTCGTCGACCGGCTGCGGGAGATGTTCCCGGCGAAGTACGCCGAGCTGGCGCTCAAGGAGGCGCTGGTCGAATCGGAGATGAACGACCTGCGCACACGGTACGACGCGGCCGCCGGACTCTAGCGGCTTGATATTTATGTTCATCAATGCGATGGTGAATGAAGCGCTCCCATCCGACCCGTTGTTTCCCAGGAACGGAGGATGAACAGTGCATCCACACACGACCCGGCGATCCCTTCGCGCACTCGTGCTGCTGTTCGCGGTGGTGGTCGGTCTGCTGCCCTGGAGCGGCGCGGCGCAGGCACACGGCACGATCATCAACCCGGCGAGCCGGGCCTACCAGTGTTGGAAGACCTGGGGCAGCCAGCACATGAACCCGGCCATGCAGCAACAGGACCCCATGTGCTGGGCGGCCTTCCAGGCCAACCCGGACACCATGTGGAACTGGATGAGCGCGTTGCGGGACGGCCTCGCCGGTCAGTTCCAGGCGCGCACCCCGGACGGGCAGCTGTGCAGCAACGCCCTCTCGCGCAACGACACCCTCAACCGCCCGGGCGCGTGGAAGGCGACCACGGTCGGCCGCAGCTTCACGGTCCAGATGTACGACCAGGCCAGCCACGGCGCTGACTTCTTCCGCGTCTACGTGACCAAACAAGGCTTCAACCCGGCGACGCAGAGTGTCGGGTGGGGCAACGTCGACCTGGTCACGACGACCGGACGGTACGCGCCCGCGCAGAACATCTCGTTCAACGTCTCGTTCTCGGGGCGCTCCGGACCACACGTCATGTTCGTGATCTGGAAGGCGTCGCACATGGACCAGACCTACATGTGGTGCAGCGACATCAACGTCGTCTAGCCGCTGTCAAGCCGGCCCAGGGCCCAGCGTCCTGGGCCGGCGGAGCAGGTAGGTGTCCATGATCCAGCCCTTGCGGGCGCGCGCCGCCGCGCGTACACCGTCGATCTCGTCCTTGACGTCCGCGAGCCTGCCCGCCCGCAGGATCTCGTCCGGGGTGCCGAGGTAGGCGCCCCAGTAGATGTCGACGTCACCCTCGACCTCGCGGTAGGCGTTGCGGCTGTCGAGCATCACGACGAGATCGTCCACATCGGTCGGCATGCCCTCGGCGGCGAGCCGGCGCCCGGTGGTGATCTGCACGGCCCGCCCGACCCGGTTGAGCCCGATCCGGTGACGCGCGGCGAGGGCGCTCACGCTGGAGATGCCGGGAATCACGGTGTACGTGAACGCGACGCCGTCGATGTCGTCGAGGATGCCGATCGTGCTGTCGAAGAGGGCCGGGTCACCCCAGACGAGG